>JAZDOO010000289.1:0-3508 GCA_043798555.1 Pseudomonadota bacterium
CCGTGAAATACCAGGGGTTTCCTTGACCTTAGTTCGAGCTTTAATTCCAGGTCATCTTTTTTGGCTTTGAGATACATCACCGAATCATTCATTTTTGCGAACCAGTTGAAAATCCAGACCTCCATCCTGTCGTTCCTGGCACCAGCCAGTCCCGGCCCAGCTCGGGAGAGGCACTCGGCCATGCGAAACTGATTGCTTTTTACATCGGTTATGGTGAAGTGGGCAAAATAAAGATCACGGATAGCCCAGGAACTGGCTGGGTCATCAACCTTAGCCCTGACCCCCTGCCGGAAAAAGGTGAGTTGATAGCCATACTGGTGCTTAGCGTCATCAGAAAGATTTCCCGTAAAATACCACCACTCGGTTCGATACTCAGGATGAGCACCATGGTCCCTTGGGAATGCCCACGTTCTGGGTTTGATAGCCTGGGGCCACTTCCTTGCTGCTTGAGCTAAGGCTGGCCCTGTCCTATTAAGCCCAACCAGGATACACAGAAGCATCCACACCAGAATGTTACGATTCAAAAAGGTACCTGCTTTCTTCATTTATTCTTCATGAATGTGCATTTGTGGATAGGTTCTACAAATTTTCCCTATGGGGTAGAGCGCTGCCCCGATGCTGGCTAAAATCGCGGTTCCGGCAGCGACGAGGTAAGGTTCCCACTCAGGATAATAGAAAATGGTCCAGTTAAAGCTATGGAAATTGATTACCCGAATCAATACCCCCGGCTTCAGGATAGTGTTTCCACAGGTCCACTACTCTGATAATTGGTTTCACAACGTTTCCCTTCACGCTCCAAGTATTACATTGGAAGCTCTTGAACCTGATCCTTCAGTTCTTTCCACTCGTTGCTCGCCTCACCGATGGCGTTATGGTTTGACAGTACCACCGCAAAGCCCTTATCGAATTCTTCAAGCAGGTGGCGGGCAGAAAAAGCAAGGGCATCTCTATTCACCCCCAGCATGATTTCCCGCCGTTTCTGTCTGAGTTCATCAGTGATCCCGCAGAGTTTCCGTCTGAAGTTTATAAAACCCTTTTCACCAGGATCCAGGGGTTTTTCTTCCCGGCCTACTGTGCCAATAATGGCTTTCTCTATGTGATCATTATCAATGGCTCCCTGTTCAGCATATTCTAAGGACTCACGAAAGGCCTGAATAGTTTTAACAATGTTAGGGTCACGGTAGGAAGAAAAAATCACTACGCCCTCGGTCACGTAGGGAACAATATAGGCCCCGTAAGCCCCACCCTGCATCCTCACTTTTTCCCAAAGGAAGCTGGTCCGAAGAAAATGAGCAAGGACTGCCTCATACGCATCTTCCACTGTCCCGAAGCGGGCTCCCCGAATCGCCTTGGCTACATAACCGACACTTGAAGGAATTACAAAGGATTCAACGGCTGCCTTGCGGGGATCTTCATCAACGTGGTTATGCTTCTTGATCAAAGGAGCAAAGTCTCCTTCCGGCAGGGAAGAAACGAGGTCGGTCAGTGCTTCTCTTACTTCTTCAAAAAAGTATTTTTCGGCCGTTACATTGATGATCAAATTTTTTGTGGTGATCAGCGAGCGTAACTCCTTGAGAGAAGAAACAATGGCCTCCATATTTCTATCTAACCCAGACGAAAGCTCGTTCAGAAAAAAAACCTGGGTAATTCCTTTCCAACGTTCCTCTGCCTTTATGGGATCGGAAATCTTACTCCCCGCTCTCAGGGAAACAAACTGGTGCCCATGGGGAATAAGAGAAGCCTTCAACTCATTTTTAAGTTCAAGCGTTAAATCCTTTAACCGTTCCCTGTCATCAAGGTCAGCCTCGATAAAAAGTTGCTTAATAAGGTCTAATGCACTGTTTGCTTTTTCCCGCAGGACCTTGAGCCGGAAAAAGATATGTTCGTTTCTGCCACTGGCATCACCCACTTCTCCACTTGCGGATAACACATAGGCAACCCCCCCGGTAAGGAGAGACAGGTTTTTTGCTACTTCAGCATAGTGGATATTCGGGAGTCCCGAACCGCAAACCGCTTTCCCAAACAAAGGAAGAAACTTCGACCTCTCTTCTTCTAAACCCCTGGTATTGAATGCAAAGTCAATATAAATTATTCCGTTTGAAAAAATATCGTGCAAAAACAATGGAACCCCATGGGGGAGAGTAGCATGTTCAGAGGGTATCCGTTCCACCTCCTGAGGGAGATCCTGTCGGTTGAGGAAGGGAATCTTATTGAGCAGTTCCGGGGGGTCTGGTTTTTCCTGAAATTCTTTAAGGTTCTGCACTGAGGTCACAATTGCTCTTTTATCTTTTCCGAAGAGATGATTTTCGAAATCCTTTAAGCGGTGGTTAAGTCTTTCTTGCTCTCTCCTGCGGTGCTCTGGGTCAGGACGCACAAGCAGAGTGCCCCGATGAGTATTAAACAAGAAGTACTGTTTTATGAGATTGGGAAGGAACTCTTTTTCCGCATCCATCCTTTCTTCGAACGCACGTATCCATCGGTTAAATTCTAACGTGGCCTCTGGTGCTCGGTCATGCAACCACCCTCCGAGAACTTTCCTCATCAATTTGAGACCATAGGGTCCTCCCCCTCCTTTAATTTCCCTGTTCCTAAACTTCACTTGGTGAATAGCTGCCTGGAGAAGATCTTCCTTAATCCCCTCTTCCTGAATTTTGGCCAGAGTATCAAAGACAACCCGTTCCACCTTTTCTAAGCATTGAGGGTCAGTGCCGCGTAAGCCCACCGTAAACACTACTTCCTTAAGTTCAGTTTCCAGACCCGTGGCCGGTGCAATATCTTCTCCAAGCTTCGACTCAATAAGGGCCTTCCTTAACGGAGAACCAGCATTTCCCACCAGAATCTCCGAAAGCACTTCCAAAGAAACGACGGTGAAACTATCGGTAACCGGAGCAGTGAGCCAATTTACTGTAATCGTGGATTTGTTGCGTAACGAAGCTTCCTCCTTCACCGGGTAGGTAATTTCAAAGCGTCTTGGCACTGGCCATCGGGGCTGGTCTGGTATTTCGGAGGTTATAACCTGTTGAGAAAATTCCGAAAGGAAGTTTTCCTGGAGAAACGCTAAATGTTTCTCTGTGGGGATGTTACCATACAAAAAAATTTTACAGTTGGAAGGATGGTAATACTTTTTATGAAAATTGAGGAACGCTTCGTAAGTCAAATCCGGGATATGGTCAGGGCTTCCGCCAGAATCAAATTGATAAGGAGTTGCAGGAAAAAGATATCGGAATGACCAGTCAGCCACAAGTGATTCCGGACTGGCATATTTACCTTTCATTTCATTATACACTACTCCCACCAGTTTCAACCCACTGGAAACATCCTCCATCTTATTACATTCCACATGCCATCCTTCCTGTTTAAACACTTCCTCTCTTAACAGAGGGGAAAACACTGCATCCCCATAGACCAGCATCAGGTTGTAAAAGTCTTTTTCCAGCATACTGCTTGCCGGGTAAACCGTTTTATCCGGAAAGGTCATGGCATTAAGGAAGGTGTTCATGCTCCCCTT
>JAZDOO010000305.1:0-7974 GCA_043798555.1 Pseudomonadota bacterium
CACTATGATTCCACAATTCATTTCCATCAGAAGCACGGTGGATTAAGTCCCGCCACCGGCGTGACCTCTTCCAGTAAACGAATGCTTTGTGTTGTGTTGATTTATTCCCATCGAGCCTCGTGTAGGCCTAACTTGATTGACTTATAGCGACTGCAAAAACTTACAGACGCTTTCAAAAGCCCTATTATCTAACGGCCAATATCCTTTTGGGGCGGCAGTCCCCAAGGACAATGTTGGATCTTCACGGGAGGATAGAAAAACTCGAACCTTAGCTTTGGATAGTTCCCTGGTCACAGGTAATCCTTGTTGACCAAGGCAGTCAAAGAATTGCTCAATACAAGGCGTGGCCGGATCAGCGGCAATCGCCTGGAGGCATAGGTCTTCCAATGCTCCTAATTTCTGGTGAGAGGGGATAATCATAATTCCTACCTTGGGAGGTCCTTTAACAAAGCTCAAGGGACGCTTAGGGCATGAAAGCCCAGCAGCGGTTAAGGCTTCTAATACACTTTGGAAAGTATTTTCCGGGTCTGCATCAGCATCCCGGATTATTCCAATAGAAGCAATCTGAGAAAACTTAGGGTCGTTTGTCAAGGCTTTAAGGTGTGGCTTAGTGTTGGTTTTTCCACCTATCCCAACTACTTGAACATCCTTTATGTTGGCTTCCCTTAAAAGGGCTGTAAAGAATCCTTCTTCATCTTTTCCTTCGACAACAAGAAGTTTGGGCTGTAAGATTTTGAGTGGCACGGTGTCTATCTTTGTATTGCAGTGCGGGCAAATTATGGACTTAGCGAGTCGGATACTTAATCCTGTGGTCATCCCCGCACCTCCAAGGGAATTGAAAGAGCTCCTTCAAGGCTCTCTTGGTCGTACGTTACCGCCTTAACAACACCATCGACTCGATCTAAACGGTGCAATTTAAAGTCGTAGTATTCCCTCGCCTTGAACGCCTCGTGAGCTGCATAAACACATTCCGCGCTATGGGTTGTAGCAAATACTTGGGCATTAAAGAGGCTGGCTCCTTCAGCTATAGCCCCCCAAACCGACGGCATCAGTGAATGATGGATCCCATTTTCAACTTCGTCCACCAACACAACCCCATTGCGGGAACTTCCGATAGCGAGAAGAAGTGACATAACCCGCTTCACGCCGTCGCCAAGAAGTGGAGAGGGCACAGGCTCATCGTAGCCTTTCAGGTATCCATGAAGCATACTGATCCCTTGGTACGACAGAATTTCCAGTTTTTCCAGCCTTGGTTCTATGAATTTTAGAGCGCCCAAGATGAATTCATCCTGGCGTTTTTTTCTTAGATCACTAAATCGCTGAATACCTTCCTCTATCCCCCCTTGATGCCTACTGGAAATAAACATTCCTGGAAAGGGTGGAGGCGGGGGCAAAGGCTCCATTTTAAGCTGAAGGCGGACAATATCTTCTTTTTTTATGATCATGGGTGTTCCAACGACTTGAGCAGGCTTTTTATTATCATCTTTGTAAGTTAAAACTATATCTTGCCCTAAACTTTCGAGTTCTGTTTCCCCCCTGGCTATTTTCCCTTCAAAAATTGTCGAAGAAGAAGGTTTCAAAGTAATGGTTAGTGAGCGCTGAGACCCTTTTGAATTTCTGGAGACAATTCTTATAGGAGCCGTGTACTTAAATTGCCAAAATAGGGTCCTCCATCGCGATCCAGCCATCTCATTCAGTATTTCGAGCCCACGAAAACTATCAATTAATAGCGCGAGTGCTGGATTCATGCTTCCCATATGAAGGAATAAACCCTCAAGAAGGGAGGTTTTTCCGACATTATTAATACCGGTAATCAAATTGACTCGCCCAAGCTGTTCGATATGAAGATTCTGAAGGCACCGGAAATTATTAATTTCAAGGCTGGCATAGTTAAGCATTGACTTCTTCGCTGGATAAGAATACGCCACAGCCTCTTCCTGGACAGACTTATTCGTCTGTGCAGTTTTTTGCTTAAATGCTTTGGTTTTTTTCTTCATAATGATTTCTCCTTTCTCCATTCGCTCCGAATTCTAAGGACACCATGCTTCTACGCGTCTGGCTTCCTTTCCGTCTCCTGAAATGAAAGTTTCACATCATCCAATACTATAGTACTGACCAGATCAAACCCCGCAATTCTTCCCACGACAGTGACTTCCGTATCTTTCTCCATTATTTTGAACTGTGGGTAATCCGATAGTTGCACGGTGCACTCTAACCATACTGGTCTCACAATCCCTTTTGTTGGTTCTCGTGGGACTGCCTGTAACGATACCTTCGTTGAACCACCTTTCTGGCTTTCTATATGGCTGAACCTACCTTTCCATTCAACCCAAAGTCCCCGGTAATTCTTTCTTACTTCATCCTGTTGATATGGAGGCAGTGAATTTATTTTCTCTCTAATCTCGTATGGGTTGATGGAAGTAATTTGCGGCGTGGTTTGCTCTTTAGGCTCTTCTACGACTTTAGGGTGCGATCTGAACTGTAAGTATATCCCTAACACAATAAGGGAGAATCCTAAGGCTACCAATATTGTAGGTAATAGTTTTAAGTCTATCTTTTGGTAAATCGTTTTCCCAAAAGCAATTAACAACCCCAAGGCTACTATCCCTATTCCCGAAAACAACCATTCCTTGTTTTTTATTACCCAGTCAATCATTATACCAAAGTTTTCCCTACGATATGTTTATTTTTTGTGTTTCTTCCCAGCTTTCTCCCCAGCCTTCTTCTTAACTCCATATCTAGCACGTGGTTCCTCTATGGTAAAACCGATCTTCTTACGATGCTTCTCGGGTGGAGCCATCAATTGAAAGAAACCCAGGTGACGTTGACTACTATTATCACTTCGTCTTTCTGCCTCTATCCTCCTCAATTGCCATCCCGATCGCTGAGGCTGTACATAGTTCACAGGTCACATAAAAATCACCCGGCGATGCCGCTTTTGATGTTCGGCTTTACCAGGGTGTCCCACATTACCCTTACCACCGGTGTATCCAGTTGCGTGGGATTAGCGGCGTTTTCTTGCTGAGATTGCCGCGTCCCCTTCGCTACACTCTGGGCTTCGGCTCACGCCGCAATGACCCCAACACGGCGTTATCATTCAATTTGTCATTACGAGGCAAAGCCGAAGCAATCTATCTCCAATTTGAACAACATCGCTACCTATTCATTTTTTTGCAGTTCGGCTTTGATCGCCGAGGAGATTTCCTCGCTCAGTTTTCCCACGGCCTTGCTCTGCGCCGAGACCATGGCATCATACTCCTTTCCGCTGGCGGGTACGCTCACGGTTGATTTCCTGGTAATGAGTTCCTTGTTTCCTCCCTCACCAAGAATGGTCCACCATGCACTGAGCACCGCATTTCCACCCGGATCACCGCCAAAGGAGATTACTTCTACTAACACCTGGCAGGTAATCGCTTGGTTGTCTCTGAAGGGGAAGATATCTATCCGATCCGTAGGAAGTAATGTGGCGAGATTCTCTGCGAGGACGCGGGTAAAATTATCCTGGAGGGGTTCCGCCCAGCGATTGAACTCAGAGAGTTTGAGCTCGCTCTCGCTCGTCCTGGTTACAATCTGAGGCCGGTCAAGATACTTGGGGAACTCCACCGGTCCAATGCCAATTGCCATCGCTTGCTGGTTCAAGGAAACGCTGCTTCCCGTCGTCGAAACAGGGAGGGATTGCAGAAGGTAAAACCTCGAAGGCTGGGTACGGGCACAGCCTCCCGCGATGAGGACAGCAATTGCGAGGAGCACTATTCCCTTGTATATTTTTGGCTCGTTCTTCATCTCATTCTCCTCCAGATTTCCCTTTACCGCGCAATAAGGCCTCCGGATGCTGTTCCAGGTAATCAGCCATGATCCGCATGGAACGGGCTGCGGCAGACACTTGCTCCATCATGTCCAGAAGCTGGTGCCGTAAGGCGGAATTCTCCGAGGTTATCCTCTCCACATTAGCGAGCGCCTTCTGGGTCTGTTCCAGGGTAACACGAGCAGCATCGACACTCTGCTCAATACTCGCAGCCAGGGGCTCAATCCGTTGGTTGATGGTCTTCACCGTGCCTCGAACCTCTTGCACCGTACCTTCGATGCCGGAAGCAAGCGGCCTAACCTGATTATTCAGATTATTTAACAGGGTGCGAAGATCATCGAGGGTTTGGTTCAGGGAACGTATGCTTCCTCCCACTTCCGGAGAATTTACCACCTTATTAAGTCCCTTGGCCGTTTCCGCGAGATTATCCACCATGGTGTCAAGGGGAAGCTTTTGTACGCTGGCAATGAACTTCTCAAAGGTATTCTGCAGTTGCTCCATACTGGAGGGAATAGTGGGAATCTCAGGATATGTTTGGTCAGTTCCTACCAACTTTTTAGGAGTTTTTGGATAGAAGTCGAGATCAACTCCCAATTGCCCGGTAACCAGGCTTACGGATTGGAGTTGGGCGCGAAGGCCGCGATTGATCATTTCCTCCATCACGGTTTTGCCTCCGATCATCACCGCCTGGGTGATCTTTGCCACGTGTCCCTCATGCCCGACCGCGGTGAGCCGGGTGGGGTCAATCTCGATGAGGACGGGAATCATGAAAGAGCGCTCCTTGGGGTAAAAACGCACCCTGATATCGATTACTGACCCAACTTTTACCCCCCGGAAGTCAACCGGGGATCCCACCGCGAGACCCTTCACCGACCCCGTAAAGTAACAGACGAACGTCTTTCTTTCGCTCAGAAACCGGCCGCTCCCGAAGAGCAACACCCCCGTCACCGCCAGCACCACGGCACCCACTACAAAGGCACCGACGAGCGTTTTGTTAGCCTCCTTCATACGGTATCCCTCCTCCCTTTCCTTCTCACGGCGTGCATTCCTTCAATTGCCTTCCCATCCTGCGGTTTAGTTCCCTTTTCTTCCTTCCCCTCCCCGCGTAAGAAACGCCCGAACCTTAGGATCTCGTGATTCGGCGAGCAGCGTCTTTGGGTTTCCCCTCGCAGTTATCGTTCTTGTTTCCGCATCGAGGAAGACTGAGTTGGTACCGATGGCAAAAATACTTTGCAGTTCATGGGTCACCACTACTACCGTGGTTCCGAGACTTTCCCGCAGTTCCAGGACGAGGTCATCCAACAGCCTGGCGCTGATGGGATCGAGCCCGGCTGACATCTCATCAAAGAACAGGACCTCAGGGTCGAGTGCCATAGCCCGAGCAAGAGCGGCTCGTTTACGCATACCTCCGCTGATTTCTGATGGATAATAGTCCTCAAAGCCCGCCAGCCCCACGAGCGAAAGCTTCAGCGAGACGATCTCACGAATGTCCTCGGAGCTGAGGTCCGTATATTCCCGGAGCGGCAGTGCAACGTTTTCCTCCAAGGTCATTGCGCTCCAAAGGGCCCCACTTTGGTACAGAATCCCGAAGCGTCTGATGATGCGGTCCCGTTCCGCAGGAGTCCTTTCCCAAAAGCTCACCCCGCCGTAGAACACCTGACCTCGGGATGGCTTTTTGAGACCGATGAGGCCACGGAGGAGCGTAGACTTCCCACAACCACTTCCCCCCATAATAACAAATACGTCCCCGCGATTCACAACAAAGTTAATGTCCCGCTGAATCACGAAGCTCCCATACGCCATGGTAAGATCGTGCACCGTTATATGCGGTTCCGGCCGATTCGTGGACGCCATACCGCCCCTTTTCTGATTATTGATTTCCGTTCAACGTTTACTGTTCACCGTTGACCGTTCAGTGCTTTTCAGATGCCAAGCACCTCGCACACAAAGGTGATGAGTGCAGTGGCCACCACAATACATATGATGCTCGTCACTACCGCCGAGGTAGCAGCTTCACCAACCGCCGAGGCGCTTCTCCCGCACTGCATTCCCCTGAGGCACCCTGAGAGCGCTACCAGTACCCCGAACACCGCGCTGTGAAAAAGTCCAATCCAGAGGAACGTCAGGCTGACCGCTGCCCGGGTTTCGTTGATGTATTCCACCACCCCCAGACCGAGCATACCCACTCCTACGAGCATACCCCCGATGATGCTCATCAAATCGGCATAGAGGCAAAGGAGCGGCATCATCAGCATAAGTGCCAGCATCCGGGGAAGCACCAGGAATTCCATCGGGGGAATCCCCAGGGTTTTGAGCGCATCGATCTCCTCATTTACCTCCATGGTACCGAGTTCTGCGGCAAAGGCGGCTCCGGTTCGGCCGGCCATAATGATACCGGCCATGACCGCACCTAACACCCGCACCATCCCGATACCTACCAAGTCAGCCACGAAAATCTGAGCACCAAACATTCGTAGCTGCACTGCCCCCACAAAAGCAAGGATGATGCCCACGAGCAGGCTGATGAGTGAGACGATGGGCAGAGCCTGAACACCGCATTGCTGCATGATTAAGAATAGGTCCGAACGCCGGAACCGGGCTTTTCCCACCAGCATTTTCAGAAAGGCTACGAACGCTTCGCCAATGAAATTCAAAAGTTCGGGCGCAGAACGCCATAACTCAATTGATGCTGAACCCACCCGGGCCAAAAGAGACTCTCTGGTATATTCCCTCCGTGTCCCTTTTCTCTCCGGCACCGCTGACGCAAGAGCCAAGAGACGCTGTACCCCCTGGGGCAGTCCTTCCTTGTCTATTTCAATATTTCTCCCCTGGCACAAGTCTGCCAGTTTACCCAAGAAGACCAGGAATCCGCTATCCCAACCCACGAGTTCACCCGTGTCGAAGCCGATACGCTTCACCTGGGGTTGGGATTCCAGCTCCTTGAGCACCGCAATTGCGGACGGAACGCCCTCCCCAATTGTCCAGCTTCCGGCAAGACAGAGGGTCAGGGCATCCGGCGAACTGCGATTGAAGCTAAGCTGATGGTTCCCACTCAAGGCGTCTCTCCAGTCAAGTGGCTATCGGTTCGGCTGATCTATCGGCCCGGACTTCCTATATCTCCAATATTACAGCGGGAAGCAATAGGGAAGCAATAGGGTCACATCTTAAAAATTAATTAATCGATATTGGCTTATCCGGTTACCCGCGCCGGTAAGTGCGGGGTCACATCTTCGTATATTCGTATATAATTTAGCTTTGAAGGTGGATTCACCGCCTGCGGCTTTCGGTATTGCGACGAACTACCTCTGAATAACCGCCGGTAATCAATGTTTGTAACAGATTTGTATCCGATTCCACCGCGTCCGTAAGCGCAGGTAAGCGCGAGGCGAACGAACCCTCAATAAAACGCTCCTGACGACTCATCAGTTCACCCTGCGATAAGGGCCAAAGGGTAATTATTTCCATACGGCCGGCCAGAGATTCCGCAAGCCTCGGCAGCATCATGACATTGGCAGAGCCAGTAAGCAAGAAGTTGCCGGGCCGACGGTTCTTATCCACATGGGCTTTGATTGCAGGAAACAGACGGGGAGCTTTTTGAACCTCGTCAATAACAACAAAGCTATCCAGGTTCCGGACAAAGCCGGTCGGGTCTGACGTGGCGGATGACAAAACCGTGGCATCGTCCAGTGTGATATAGCGGACCGAAAGGTCAGCAGCAAACTTCAAAGCGAGGGTGCTTTTGCCTGTCTGACGAGCGCCATTAATCAGCACCACCGGGCGCGTATCTGACAGGGCCTCTCGCACTTCTGACTCAATATTTCGCTGGTACATGGTGATATTTTAACCGTTCAGTGGTGAATTTTCAACCATTATTTAATATTATACGGGTAGCTTTATAATGCCAATATTAAAAATGTCAAAGATTTTTGGTTCCTTTCCCTTTCATCAGGGTGAGCTTTTGATTTGTCAGTTTTTTAGTTGACTTTTAATCAAATTTACTCCTTGCAAATCAGCTCATGGCTAAAACCCAAAGTAACCTATGCCCCTTATCAATAGCCCATTGGTTGACAGAGAGAAGAAAACATGGTTTAATCCCGACAAGGTTGCATTTTCTCTATTAGAAACCAACAGAAAAAGGAGGAATAAAATGAAAATGAGCCAAAATAATA
>JAZDOO010000324.1:0-2701 GCA_043798555.1 Pseudomonadota bacterium
GGGAAGCTTGGGCGCATCCTTAGTGGGTTTGTAATATTTATGGCAAATTAAAGTATTAACCAATATATAGCCTCCGGCGAGAATAAGTCCGGGAATAACGGTGGACAAAAAGACCGCGCCTACGGATTGCTGGGCTACCAAACAATAAATAAGACCGGGAACGCTCGGGGGAATCAGGTACCCCAAAAAACTTGAGGAACAGAGAACGGCGGTCACATACCGCCGCTGGTATCCCAACTTTTCCAAACCCGGGACTAAGATAGGAATCAAAGCGGCAATGACCGGAAGTGAAGAGCCGGTGAGTGCCCCCATAAATGTAGCGGCCACGATACCGACATCAACCAGGCCTCCTTTGATCCTGCCCACCAAAGCATAAGAAAGCCGCACCAGCCGTGCGGCAATCCCGGACTCGGAGATTAAATTGCCCGCATAAATGAAAAAGGCTATGGCCATCAGCAGGTAATTGTCTATGGCGTGGTAAAAAGTTCCCGCCATGAAGGACAACGAACCTTTGATCATAAAAATGGCCGCTATGGAGCTTCCCAAAAAAACCCAGCACAAGGGCAGGCCAATCAATATCCCGATGAAAAACAAAGCTAACCCCAGAAGGACTCCGTATTCCATTTATTCCCTCTCTCGCTGAGAATGAGTGTGCAGGACTTTGATGCATTCCTTAATATCGCTGCGGAGGATAACCAGCAGATGGACCAGTACCAAGACTAAGGAAATAAACAGGGTGATCTGCAGCCAGCTGGTGTTAAACCAACGGACTAAAGTGCCATATTCAGGATATTTTATCGCCCGCACCATGAATTGGTACGCCACGGGAAGAAGGATGCCCAAAATCACCAGGGACAGCACTCCCAAAAAAACCCGATAAAATGCTCCTCCCACAGGCTTATTTTTAAATAGTCGATTGTGGAAAATATCGACTGAAACATGGCCTTTTTTCCAGGTGGTGACCGCAAAGGCCACGAACATGGAAAAGACAAAGCAATACATAGCAAGGTCATTTAACCACATAATCTCAAAATGCAGCCAGTAACGATTTACCACCTGGGCACAGATCAACAAGGTGGTGGTAATGAGTCCAATCAAACAAAAGGTCATCTCCACCTTCTGAGTTCCATTCAACAAGGCTGTCAGGGCTTTTTTCATCCGCATCATCCTCCCTTTATCGATTCCGGCTTGCGGTTTTTTATAAACCTCCCTGTCTCGAGGAAACGTAAATCTCCAACCATGCTCTTTCCCAGAATTTTTTCTCGTCAGCCTAATTGGCTTAGGCTGACGAGAAAAAATTTTTACTTCTTGGCTGAAGTTCTTACTTTCTCCAGCTCATCCAAGATCACCTTGCCCATATTCTGACCGGGATAGTGTTTCTCGAGCCAGGGCTTACAGAGCTCATCCCACACAGCGGGCATGTTGGCTTTTTTACGGAAGAGTTCCCTATCCGCTTCTGTGGGGTAATAAATTTTCAAGCCAGCAGCAACTAATTTTTGCTTATATTCCTCGTCGGCTTTTTTCCGTTCCTTATAATCGCGCGCTTCCGCTTCCCGCCCTGCTTTGAACAGAGCATCTTTCAAGTCCTGGGGAAGTTTGTCATACAACTTCTTATTCATGGCAATGTTGCCGCAGTCCCAACCAAAATCCAGAGCCGTATAATATTTCAGGACTTCATGATGGCGCTCCTCGAGCAAAGAGCCCCACAGGCTCCAGCATCCATCTACAACTCCCCGATCCAAAGCATTATAGATATCCGCCCACGGAAGCGTCTGCAAGGTCATACCCGTGCCTTTGCCCATGTTCTCCAGAGTCCGCACAAACCCAAGGGATCCTGAAACTCTCATCTTAAGCTTGCTAAAGTCATCGGGGGTTTTAATCACCCGAATTTTATTCCCAATCCCGTAGGGCCCCATGGGAGAACTCCAGAGGAGTTTAAAACCTACTTCTTCATAGGCTTTGTCCATTACCCTATACAAGATTCCATTGGGGGGAGCATAGACAATGGCCGCTTCTTCGTAGGTCGAGGTCGTCCAGGGCATCCAGTTAAGCATTCCTCCCGGAACAATGGTAACATACGGAAAAATAAACGCCATTTCGATGCTTCCTTCCCTAACTCCATGGAATATTTCATCATGAGTTCCGAGCAAGCCGCTATGCTGGAATTTTACTTGGATTTTTCCATTGGTATATTTGTTGATTAAATCACAATACAGGCTAATGGAATCATTTCTAACTTTTTGAGTAAAGGCGCTGCCAAATCGCCATTTGTACTCTGACTGGCCCTGTCCTGCTGCCGGATCGGGCGTCAGAGCTAAGATACTTACCATGAACAGAGCCAAACAGATGCTTCCTACGACTTTTCCTAAATTTCTCCTTTCCATTGCGCACCTCCTTAATTTTTTTTGTTGGCCTTACCTCTTGCCCCTTGATCGGCAAGTCTACTTACTATACAGGAACAGCTTTTCAAGCTTAGTGCTTCGATTCGCAAATATGATTACTTATCCCGTTGATGGTTTGCCGGACATTTGCTACCCCAGCACTAAGTCCTGAGGGAATGGTATCAATTTAGCGTTTTGAAAAGAATCACTAAATTTCATTGAAAAGTGAAAATTGCACATTGAAAAATGCAAATTTTCTGTAAAACCCTAATCATTTTGAAATTTTCAATTTAACTTTTGCATTTTGCATTGAACTTTAG
>JAZDOO010000327.1:0-5108 GCA_043798555.1 Pseudomonadota bacterium
CCTCCCATGATGGCGAAGTTACCCAGATGAGCACTTAAGGCAATCACTCCTTTCCCTCTTCCCAGAGCTGCCTCTAAGTGTTCTCTCCCTTCAATCGTTATTAAAGCATGCAGATCTTCTTTCCGATGACTAACTGAATAAACACTTTCAATGGCACCTTTCGCAATCTCGATACCGATCTTCCTTGCCATATTTTTTATTTCAGCAGAAGACTTTTCCTTTCCAAAAAACAGCCTGAGATTAGCCAGTGCCTGGCGTCGGTATTCTATTGGGAAATAATAGCCAACCTTTACAATAACCTTACTCATAGACAAGGCCCAGGAAAGGGGCATTAAGTGGGGAAGAAAGAAGATAAGCTTTATTATCCTTCGACCAAAAAAATAACGAATTGCTTTCTCTATCCGGTGAATACGATTGTGTCGGTGCTTCCTTTTTTTCTTTTGTTCTTTTTTTACCATGTCCTGCATACGTTGCCATCAAACCCCTTTTCGCGACAGAACAACGAAGGCTCTATGTCCGATTGTACCCTTATCAACAATTTGAAAGTCTTCCGGTAAAAGAGATTGCTCCTGTAACCGTTTAACATCTCTTTCCATTATTAGAACGAGACCAGTTGAGGGTGAATTAAAACACGGTACTAACGCTTCAAAGGTTGGGATTTCTTTTATGTTATTTAAGCCGGTATAGAAATTAAAGGGAGCGAGTTTAACTCCATACGCTATCAGTTCTTTACCCGCAGGCAAATGACGAATGATGCTCTCACTCAGAGGCCTCGCTGACTTAAAATAATTGATTTTAGGAAGAACCACTCCGATGGCATCATAGGATGATGCTACCATGACTATCACTACCATGATGAAACTCGCTAAGAGCTTTCTCTTTCGCATAGCAAGAATTGTCATGCACCCTCCGAAAATGAAAACAAGAGTTAAAAAGAAGATGTGGGGAAAAAAATGCAGTATTCCGGATACGGGAGTTTTAATAAAAGGAAAGATACAAGACGCTAAGCCTCCAAAAACAAACACTCCTCCCAGAAAATAAAAAGCAAGGACTAACGATTTAAAAGGCAAATCAGCGCGACTGGATTGCATAAGGTGACTTAAGAATCCCCCAATCATGATGGATGCTGCTGGATAGAGGGGAAGGATATATAACTCACGTTTGCTGGTGGAAAGGCTGAAAAAAACAAAAATAGCCAGAAACCAGCAAAATGGGAAATAGAAGGATGAGCGATGTTCCCGCTCTTTTTTTGAAAAACCCCATATAAAAGCGCCGGGCAATAAAAGAATCCAGGGAACAAATCCTGCTGGGAAGGTATAGAAATAATAGTAGAATGGCTGTTGGTGATTCCAGGCATCAGCGAATCTCTCGACATTTTGTTGCAAAAGAATTTCACGGGTATACGCTTCTCCTCCTTTGATACATGCAGGGATAACCCACGCTACCACAATTCCGGCAAAAAGGAGCATGCCCCAAGCTATTCTGATTCTTTTAAGATGCTTCAGATTTTTGGTTACTCCTAAGTAGGTAATGATACTTAACAACGGAAGGAGGAACCCTACTGGTCCTTTGGCCAAAACTCCCAAACCCATAAAAAGGTAAGGGACAAAATGAAACCACCGTGATCTCTTCTCTTCTTGCAGTCCTAAGTAAAAAAACGTTATGGCAAGCATAACAAGCAAGGTGAGCGTCATATCAATATTCGCCCGTCGTCCTAACCAGAAAAATTCGCTGTTGGTCATGAGTATTATGCTGGCGAGCAACCCAGCCCGGGCATCGAATAATTGTTTGCCCATAAAATAGGTAAGGAGGATGCATCCCACTGAGGCTAATGCGGAAGGAAGACGCGCACTCACTTCGGTTACCCCTCCGGTAAGAAAGGAAAAAAAAGCAATCAGCCAGAAAAATAATGGAGGCTTATCTGGATAAACCTCACTGTTCAAGTGAGGAAGAACCCATTCTCCTGTATCTCGCATTTCTCGCGCCACCTGGGCGTAGCGGGGTTCGTCAGGATTCCAGAGGTCCCAGCCGTCAAGGTTGAGAAGAAAAATACTCCCGGAGAGAAGGAGGAGAAGTAGAATTCTATTTTTCTCTGAATCGAAAAACTGCTTAACTATCGTTATGGTAGAGCTATTACCCATTGATTATTTCCTCGATTTCATAATGAATATGCCGGCACTTCATCCATCGCACCGCCAGCAAGTCAAGGAGCCCTCGAAATGCACGGTTACGAATACCGTATTTTGTCTCCCCATATTTCCTGGAACGGTGATTCACCTTAACTTCAGTAACCGAATAGCCTTCCATTTTAAGGAGGGTGGGGAAAAAACGATGCATCCCATTAAAATAATAAAAGCTTTGGAGGCACTCCCGGCGAAACGCCTTTAGAGAACAGCCAACATCAGAAATTTGTTCATCACTCAGCCAGTTGCGGATACGGTTTGCAATCCGGGAAGAGATCTTTTTAACTAAGGGATCCTGACGATACGCACGCCAGCCACAGACCACATCAAAAGACGTAATTTTATTCAACAGAAGGGGAATGTCATGAGGATCATTTTGAAGGTCCGCATCCATGGTCACTACTATTCGCCCTTGAGCGATTCGAAATCCGGCAGCAAAGGCAGCAGACTGACCGCGATTGTTCCGGAAACAGACGATCTTTATCCGCTCATCTTTTTGGGCAAATTCCTTAAGAATTGCTTTACTTCTATCCTGACTGCCATCGTCAACAAAAATGATTTCAAACGGCAAGGAGGTATTTCCTAATACCGCTAATAATTCCTGACAAAGCTCCTGGAGGCTTTCTTCTTCGTTATAAACCGGAATCACCAGAGAAATATCCGGGGAAGCGTGAGAATTCACTGTCATCGTCCTCCCACTTTCAACAGGGTGGTTTTTTTATGGATTATCCTAACGATGATATAGGTTATCAGGCCAAAAGAGAAGATTATCACCCACATGAGATCGAATTCTATTTTACCTTCAGCAAAATAGTCTCCCAGGATTGCTAAAAAAGTGAACGTGGCAATTATTGCCATAAAGGTACCATATTCACCTTTTAAGGCAGTTTTAAAGGTAAAGGGAAGGGCGGGTGATTTCCAGTTTTTGAATTTCGGAATGAATGTGGGAGCTTGGTTAGCCCATTGGAGATATGTCTGTCCATAGTTTTTTCTCAAAAAATCCTCCTCGGTAAAGATAATCCTTTCATAGTAGAGCCAAAAGATTAATATAAATATCAAGGTAAACCACCAAAGGCTAAAATAGAAAGAAATTCCAAGACCGATGATAAAATTCCCCAAATAAAGGGGGTGCCTTACGATGGAATACATTCCCGTGGTATTCAAGTAATAGGCCTTTATCCGCTTTGTGTTTCTTCCCGATGTTCCTTTGGGAACTGAGCCTAAGGTAAAGATGCGGATCCCCAGGCCGATAAATGAAATAGCCAGGCAAATCAGTTCCCATATCTGGTTCAGTTTTTCGCTTTGAAAAGGATATTCGAAGTTTCTGAAAGCCCCCAAGAAAAGAAAGAGTAGCAGTATGGGCAGAAAACTTCTATATCTAAAAAGCCAGGTTCCTGAAGTTTCAAATTCGTCCCGTAAAGTTGCCATAAGAGATTGTTTCTCGAAAATAGTTAGTCTTTAAAATCAACCGGTGTATTGGTAACACCTGGTCAGGTAAAAAGATTGGATGGTTTGCCCTTGTCTGGTGACCACAATTGGCCTTATCCTTTTATCCACCCGGACAAAATAGTTTTTCAGGAAATCCAGATTAGGAGGTTCTTTGCTTATTACCAGAGCGTCCCGGTTTTGGAGAACCTTCTTGTGAGTCCAGTATTCAAAGGCAAGACTTGGCCCTCCGAATAAATTTGAAGAGAACGTATCATAAGGTTCGTCAGTATAAAAGGCTAATTCTGCGGCAATATGATATTTGCTCATCCCCACCAGAAAGGGGTCCCGTCCGGTTTCTTTCTCCATTGCCATTTCTTCCTTTTCCATTGCTGCACCTAACTGCTCCCATCCGCCCAATTTTGTTAATGGTGGTACCAAAGGAATTCCAATACTTAAATGGTAGAGAAAAAATAAAAAAACTACCGGCATCGCATAGATTGAAAACGCAGTCACCCTTGAAACCACTACCTTCCACCGTCCCTTCGCCTTTCTTCGGAGGTAACGATAGCAGGGATAAGCTGCAATAAAAAGAGAAAGATAGCCAGGAAGTGCCCAGTTGACTTTCACCTCACCTTTGGTGCTATAAAAGCTAAATAAAAGAAGTAGGGGAAAAGAATAAAAGAAAACGAATTTCCATTTAGGGTCCCAATCCTTTATGCTTAATCGGAAGGAGGCTACTAAAACCAGCAAGAGGCCAAAAAAGAAGGTGGGGAATAACACACCCATTTGACTTCCCAAAAATCTAAGAAAATAAAGGAGAGGATGATGAGCATCTTTACTAAAGCGCTGGCTAAATTGAAAGTTAAAGGATGCCCAGTGATGCTGATAGTTCCAGACAATTACCGGACTTATTACCAAAAGCGATATAATAAGAGCGATATATGGTTCTTTTCTCCACAACCATTTACGGTAACCTCGATTCACGAGAAGGAAAAGAAACGTTGAGGGTACTAAAAACACTCCCGGATATTTGGAAAGCATAGAGCACCCCAAGGTAAATCCAGCCGCATACCATCCCCATTTTTTATCACCCAATAAAGAAATAGAAACTAAATACATGGTCATAAGCCAAAAGAAAATGAGGGGAATATCCGGAGTTATGGTAAAACCATAAATAAAATAGATTGGGATAACTTGAAATAACAGTGCTGCCCAAAGCCCTGACTTATTGTCAAACCACATCTTCCCCAAAAAGTAGATCAAAAAAGTAGAACCTAAGGCTAAAATGATCCCTCCAATGCGAACCCCTATTTCCGTTTTACCGAAAAGAAAGGTACCCATCGAAATAACCCACGCTACCATGGGAGGATGATCGAAATAGCTGAGGGCTGGGTGCATGGCATAATTCCAATAGTAAGCTTCTTCCGGGGAAAGGTCCATGATTGCGGAATAAACAAGGCGAACGAGAAAAAGAAAGACAATAAATGCCCAGATCAG
>JAZDOO010000368.1:0-2089 GCA_043798555.1 Pseudomonadota bacterium
TGCCTTTTCTGTTTTTTGGATCCTTTTGAGGATGTGTAAGGCACCTGCGGTTCTTCAACCAAAAAACCTATACGCTTCTTTGGCGGTTCGGTCTCCGGTGGCCTCATTAATTGACGGATGGCAACCACCAGGAAACGTATCGATTCATCATGGTTTTGTAGTTTTCTCTCCAGCGCGGCAAGCTTGTGGGCTAACTCCTTATGTGTTGACAACATTTCTCGAAGTTTGACAAACGCCCGGACAACAAACACGCTCATTTTTACCGCCTGGGGACTGTTCAGTACGTTGGCTGCCATGATTGCCCCGTGTTCAGTGAATGCATATGGTAGATATTTGATATTCTTACCACGCTTCAAGATCGCAATTTGCGATCTTGAACAAACCCAAAATTCTGCCTCTTCTTTCGTGAGCTGAAACATAAAATCTTCAGGGAACCTATCTGGGTTGCGTTTGACCTGCTCATTAAGGCGACGCGTTTCCACCCCATAAATCTCTGCCAAATCACGATCAACAATAACTTTCTGATTTCTTAATGATAAAATCTTCCACACCTTCACCTTTCAATTCTTCTGGGGTCCCTTACCAACATTCCGCTTCCCCCTACGTCCTGCTTTGCGAAACTACGGAGGACAGGTAACGCCTGCCCCGCTCTCGGTCGGGACCTGGGGCCTATTCCAAAAGGCTTCTGCAGTTAACCCTGGTTTAAATCCTCGATGGCTATTATAATTTTTGCTCTAAAAATTTTCTTGGAGTCAATATCTTCATGAGAAATGGAAGGACCTTAATGTCAAGAAGATCCCTATCGCCACTGATCAATATGTCTGCTTGCGATTCAAGGCAACATTCAAGGAGCATATTGTCTGCCGGATCTCTGCAAATGGATATCTTCTTTCGAGGATGAACGACGATTGTTCTTGCCACGAAGGCAGCTAACCCAGAAATTAATGCTTTCAATTGAGCCTGGGTGAGTTTTTTCTCGTCTTCGAGGACTAAAGGAACTTCACGATATTCTTTCAAAATAGATGGGGAAACATATATATCTGTTTCTGCAAATGCCTTCTTTATAGCTTTCTCTGGGATTCCTCCAAAAGCAAAAGCAGAAACAAGCACTCCTGTATCGATGACTACTTTATCTCTTCCCTTCGTAGGCTTTTCTCCTTACTGATTTAACCGCTTGATCAATATCCTTCATTGTTAATTTTGTTCCCTTAAATGCTTCTCTGGCAATTTTAAGGGCAGCATCAAGCCTATCCTCAGGAGAAAGAACGGAAAGGATATAATCCTCAGGGTCAATTGTCTTTCTAGCCGGCTTCATCTTCATCACCTCACTTCAATTTTTCATATCATACACTAAAAACTGGTGCAGTTCCATCTTTTCAATTGTGGGTCTTCTCCAAATCGAGTGGGTCATATCTGCTTTTTCTCTCCCCCTCTTTGGCAAAGAGGGGTCAGCCTGCCTGCCGGTAGGCAGGGGGAGATTTTATAAATCATATGCAACTCCATATCTCTTCCATCACTCCACCCATATTCTTAAAGACATCCCTGTCGCAAATCCTGAGAACCTTTATCCCCATTTCCCTAAGAGCATCGTCCCTCGTCCTGTCCTTTGCCTTGCCAATCTCAGAATAGTGTTGTCCGCCGTCAAGTGTTCTTAAAATCCCCCTCCATCCCCCTTTGCCCTCCGGGTCAGAGACCCCGCCTACCGGCAGGCAGGCGCTCTGGGTCGGAGACCAAAGGGGGATAATAAGAATTATAGCAATATCTTCATGAGGTTTTTACCCACTCACTTAAGCGAAGACCCAAAATTTTAACTAAAGTTGCCCCACTATATCAAAAAAACAACGTTATGACAATGGTTATGGAATTGGATGTGTTATGGAATTGGAGGAAAATCAGGTTGATGGAATCGTAAAAAGTCGTCATTCCCGTGAAACTTGTCCTCGAAGGTATCAATCGGGGAACGGGAATCCAGAGAATTCTAATTATATGAAAATACTGGATTCCTGCTTGCGCAGGAATGACAAAAATCTCCTTTTCAGACTTTTTACGAGACCATCCAGGTTGGAATTTCAAGTCTATTGGAACAGGG
>JAZDOO010000411.1:0-4394 GCA_043798555.1 Pseudomonadota bacterium
AAAAGTGGGGTAAGGTCAACCATCATATTTTTCTTAAACAAGAAACCCTCAGACGCATAGAAAGCTCCGAGGGTTCTTCAGGAACGCTTGGTCTTGCTAAGAAATTTTATATTCATTATCACATAATTTGAACTAATGCAACATCAAAAACTAGTGTCTCTAACACTTCTTTACAATAATCTGAGAGCTGTCATTCCTGCCCCTGCTTCCGCAGGGGTAAACTTGTCCCCGCGAAAGCGGGGAGCGGGAATCCAGAATATAGGGATTAGGGAAGAAGGAATTTAGGGAACTAACCACTAATCCCTTTATCCCCCATACACTAATAATCTGGATTCCGGATCAAGTCCGGAATGACAAAATGTGTAAAGTCATTTTCTGAGACACTACATTAGTGCCTATAGAACCAAGAGGGCGAGTGAAGAAAGGTTCCGGAGATCTCGTTTACCCTATTCCCCGGGGGAGCAGGACGGTGAAGGTGGTTCCTTTGCCGGGTTCGCTTTCGACAGAAATAGTTCCCAGATGGGCCTCAACAATAGCTTTTACGAGGGGAAGCCCGAGGCCGCTTCCGATTAATTTACGGGTATGTTCGTTCCGAATGCGAAAGAATTTGTCAAAAACCCGGGGCAAATCCACTTTTGAGATCCCAAACCCAGTATCAGCCACTTTAATCTCTACGAATTCTCCCCGGTTGTGAGCATCAATATAAATTTTACCACCTTCCCGATTATACTTTACGGCATTACCCAGCAGGTTAGTAAAAACTGTTTCCATACTCTGACGATCAGCATAGATAGGGAGGATTTGAGGGTCTATGGTTTTCTCAAAGATGAGCCCCTTGGTTTGTGCTTCCGGGGTCATTACCTCAACTGTTCCTTCAATAATCTCCGGAAGGGCAATCCTTTCCTTTTGTTGAATAAGACGGCCGGCCTCAATGCGAGAGAGATCAAGGAGATTATTGATCATTCCGATAAGTCCATCAATACGACTTTGTACGCGGCGTAATATCCTGTTTTCCTCTTCCCTAGTTTCGCCCGCAATCCCTTCAACTAAGAGGGAAAGTTGCTGCCGCATGGAACCCAAAGGAGACCGGAGTTCGTGGGAGACCATGTCCACAAAATCGGATTTCATCTGGTCAAGTTCTTTAAACCAGGTTACATCATTAAAAATGGTAACTGAACCGAGAACCCCTCCCTCTTCATTCCGTACCGGAGCGGAATGAGCCATAAAAAAACGGTTAGGAGGATTCCCCCACAATAGTTCTTGGGATATTCCTTGATAGTGAGAGTCAGCCCCCTGGAAAAGCACCTTCTCAACCATTTGCGTGAGCTCGTTACTCTTGGTCCAGTCAAATACATGTTTCCCCAGAGGAGATTCCTCCTCCAATCCTAACATTCGAGTCACTGCAGGATTATTCAGTACAATGTATCCCTCCTGATCGGTTACCAAAACCCCATCGGCCATGTAGTTAATGATCGTAAGCGTCTTACTCTTCTCATGGGCAATATCACGAAGACTTTTTTCCCGCTCGCGCCTGAGGAGCTCAGCCTCCCGCTCAAGACGTATTTTGTCAAGAGCTCTCCTTACAACGATTCGTAACTGGTCAGGAGTGAATGGTTTCGGAATAAAATCATAGGCACCACTTTTCATTGCCTCCACCGCATTTTCAACGGTGGCATATCCGGTAATGACGATTACCAGAAGAGCAGGATGAGTTTCCCGCACGGTCTTTAAGACCTCCATCCCGGTGATCCCAGGCATCATGAGATCGAGGAGCAGGATATGAAAGGTGTCATGGTTTATGAGTTCGAGGCCCTTCGTCCCGTTTTCCGCAGTACTTACCTTCCACCCCTCTTTGGTAAGAATACGTTCCGCACCATCCCGTATGATCCTTTCATCATCAACCACTAAAATGTGCAGGTCTTCAAGGTGATCCATATAATGCTACTCTACGAATACGAAAGCGGTGAGCTGAATTAATAACGGCGGATACCTGCGTGCGATCTACTTGCCCAGTAACCGTTCAACCAAGCGAACAAGCTCACTCGGTTCCACAGGTTTATCCACATAATCGTCAGCCTCAGTTTCCATGCCCATCCTGTGGGTATAAGTGGTTTCAGGAATTTTTGAGACCACCGCAGTGAGAAGGAGGATAGGAATATCCTGATACGCCGGATCGGCTTTCAATTCTTTGCACACCTCATAACCATTTTTATCAGGCATCATCACGTCCAGAATAATAGCGTCGGGCCGCTCTTTTTTTGCCTTTTCAAGCCCTTCTATGCCACCATAGGCGGTAATTACCTCGTGTTTTTTCTTTTCTAAGATCATGCTCACCGACTCTACCAGATCGGGGTCATCATCTACCACTAATATTCTTGCCATAAAAGTTCCTCCTTTGCTTGATAATTGTCTTCTCTTGGGGAATGGGAGAAAATATACATATCAAATACCAGAGCTCAAAACAAATACAAAATACAAATATCAAAAAGTACCAACTTATGCAACCTGGGGCCGCGGAAAAAGACCCGCTTCCTTCACAATCCGGGGAACCATCTCCTCCCACTCAATGGCCATGACGTGAACACCGTGTACGCCTTCTATTTCTCTTAACTGCTGGATAGTTTCGACACAAATTTTTATACCTTCCTCGGCCATTTTCTCTTTTGGTACCCCTTTCATCCGGGCAATCAGTTCATCTGGGACATCCATGCCTGGTACCATCTTTTTCATATAGTTGGCCATGCCCAGTGATTTCAGGGGAGTTACTCCCCCCAGGATATGCACTTTTTCATGGAGCCCCCGGTTCCTCACCAGTTCCATCCACTTTTTGAAACGCTCCAGATTGTAAATACACTGAGTCTGGATAAACTGAGCTCCGGCTGCTGCTTTTTTTGCCAATCGGATCACTCTAAATTCAAAAGGATCGGCAAAAGGATTAGCGGCGGCGCCAATAAACAACCGGGGGGCACCTTTAATTTCATCCCCCCCTAAGAATTTTCCCTCATCGCGCATGTGCTTAACCGTCTGGATTAAATGGATAGAATCCAAATCGTATACATTTTTAGCACTGGAATGGTCACCAAATTTCTGATGGTCACCGGAAAGACAGAGCATATTGCTAATCCCTAAGGCGGCGGCCCCTAAAATATCACTCTGGATTGCAATCCGGTTGCGATCACGGGTTACCATCTGTAACACCGGATTGAGTCCCATCTGTTTAAGAATGACACAGGAGGAAAAACTGGACATCCGCACCACCGAGGTCTGGTTATCGGTTACGTTTACCGCATCCACGACCCCCTTGAGGAGTTCCCCTTTTTTCCGGATCACTTCCGGATCAGCCCCCCGGGGCGGACCGCATTCCGAAGTAACGGCAAATTCTCTCTGTTCCAATATTTTTTCTAAAGGACTGTTTGACGTCATAACCTCAAATCCTCTCTGATAATTTTTCGAGGTCCCCCATCACGGCTGGTGGACCAATTGTTTATGGGGATAATGATCTCTAATTGATCCAACCGCCCCAACTCTTTGAGCCGATCATAAATTAACTGCCACCCACAGTCTGTTTCAGGATTTACTTCACACTTTCCTTTTGACGACCCGCCGCATGGACCGTTTAGCAGGCTCTTGGCACAGCGGGCAATCGGGCAAATCCCACCGGTAAAGTGAAGCTTGCAGTCCCCACAGGCTTGACACCGTTCGGTCCATACCCCCTGTTCCTCAGTGACCCCGATAAAATTAGTATTAATTCCCGGATATACCGGGATCTTACGGTATTTCTCGGCCATGAACTGAATCCCGGCACCGCAGGCAATAGATAAAATAGCTTCATAATCTTCCACAATCCCCCGAATCTGCTCCAGGTATTCAGAGTCACACTGCCGCTCTAAGGTCACTTCCTTGATTTCAATGGGTTTCCCGTCCTTCTCTCGAGCCATGGTGAGCGCTGAAGCAAGAATCCCTACCTCCTTTTCCCCTCCGGCGGAACACACAGTTACGCACCCCCGGCAACCTGCCAGAATAATTTTGGAGTGGCTTTCCAGCATTTCCAAAATTTCTTTGATGGGTTTGCCTTTTCCAATAATCATGGTTGTGCCTCCTCAACCGACTGTTCTCCTGGTGAGTCAGTCATTTGGATTTTTTTAATCGGATTAGGTCCCAGTTTCATAATCCGCTCGGTCATTTCCTTGGCAACCTCTACAAATCTGGGGCCGTCCGCTGCCGACATGTTGTACATTGCCAGACGTTCCCCCCCAATGCCAATTTCATCCAGAATTTTTTTGGTGTACTCCACCCGCTTTCGGGCCCGAAGATTCCCGGTGAGATAGTGGCAGTCACCTTCCATACATCCCGCCACGTAGACCCCATCGGCTCCTCGCTGGAAAGATTTCAGG
>JAZDOO010000007.1:0-13852 GCA_043798555.1 Pseudomonadota bacterium
CTTTGAAAAAAATCCGCCTAACCCTCCCTCATTCCATGGAACGGCAGATTAGTGTTGAAATTCTTCCCGGGATAGCCCCAGAGGACGTCCTCCTTTGCCCCCCACATCTTCTCTGCCTTTTCCATAGATTTATTAAATGCCCGGCGGCGTTCCACGAGCATCGGAAGTATTTTTATGAGGCGGCTTTTGAAAGAGACCTCCACGGCCGGACTTGAATGGCTTTCAAAGACCTAAAATGTTACAAGATTTGGAATTCTGTATGATTCCGGGCGTGCACCTCTCTTTTTTTCTACTTTTCAGTTTTGGCCATTCAGGAAATCCAACACCGCCTTGTTGAAAAGGTGAGGTACTTCCCAGTACAAACCATGACCACCCTGTTCAAAAACCACCAATTTAGCATTGGAGATCTCTGATTTTATCTCTTCTAACATCCTGATGGGTGTCAGCTCGTCATCCTTGCCAACCAATATCAGTGTGGGCACCGTGATGCTATTTAAGCGACCTCTGGTATCATGTGCCACATTGCTTTTCATCTGCCTTTCGAATGCCTCGGATTTCCGTGGAAGATATCCTCCTGTAAATTTAGCCTTGATCTCTTTGACTTTGTCAGGATTTTGTTTACGAAAAGGTTTGGAAAAAAGCCATGGCATAACCATGGGATCACTATCTGATCTAACGGAATTTTTCAGGTGCTCCTCCCAGGAGTTGTAGAGAACTTTCATTCACCCCTCTCCCCAGGATGTGGTGCTCGATAGTATCAGACTGCTAATCCTTTCAGGGGCCATAATGGCAACATGCTGAGCAATCATCCCCCCCATGGAAGTTCCCAGTAGATGGGTCTTATCTATTCCAAGATAGTCCATTAGACCAAGGGTATCCCTTGCCATCGTTTCCGTGGTATAGGTTTCGGAGCAGCGGGAACTTTTTCCCGAGTCCCGATTATCGAAGAGAATCAACCTGAAACGATCCGATAATTCCGGAATCTGAAGACCCCAGGTGGCAAGGTCTTGTCCCAGACCGAGAATCATTATTAAGGGAAGACCTTGACCGTATTCTTCGTAATTTATCTGGATCTCTCCAATCTTTGCTTTAGGCATCTATCCCCTCCTTTAAATGAAAAGTTTACCTAATCGAGTCAAAACTCGATTAGGTGTTATCGGCCCTTGAACTGGGGGGCCCTCTTTTCATTAAAGGCGGCCAACCCCTCTTTGCAGTCTTCGGTGGTAAAATGGTTCATTACGGAACTCAATTCCATCTCCAATCCGGAATGGAGGTCCACCTGCATTCCCTTGTTGATCAATCGCTTCACTGTGGCAGTGGCCACAGGGCTCTTTTCGCAGAGCTTTTGAGCCAGGGCCATTGTCTCATCTTCCAGTTTATCCGCCGGGACCACCTTATTCACCAGCCCGAAATTGAGGGCGTCCTGGGGAGATATCCAGTCTCCTGAGTACATGATCTCTTTGGCTTTTCTTATGCCGAGGGCTCTGGGCAGTCTCTGGGTATTGCCCCCACCTGCCACCAGCCCGAAGTTGGCATGCTGGTCCCCTATCTGGGCCTCCTTTGAAAGGATGGCAAGATCACAGCACATGACCAGTTCCAGCCCGCCTGCCAGGGCAAAGCCGTTGATGGCGGCGATGGTACAGACGGGTAAATCTTCAAACCTGTTGAAGGTCTTGTGCCAGAACCTCAAGAATTCATCGTTCATGTCTCCACTCTCGGAACTGCCTTTTAGAGCTTTAAGATCAGCTCCTGCGGAGAAAGCTCTCCCTTCTCCGGTGAGGATCACCACTCTCACCTCTTTATCCTGCTCAATAGCTTCGCAGGCATCGTTTAGGTCTTCCATAACACCTTGATTAATTGCATTAAGGGCTTCAGGTCTGTTTAGAGTCAGCCTAACAATATGACCTTCTTTCTCATATCTAACGTTTTCGAATGCCATTGCTCTCTCCTTTTAATTAATATATTTCCCATTCAAAATCCTATGCTGAATGCTTAAGGCTTCTCAATTGGGCATTGGCTCAATTTAAGCTTTTATGATATACCAAACTAAAATACGATACAATATGAAAATATCTGTCCAATACATGGGCATATTCACGTTTTTCTTCTATTACTGGACAGTCCAAAGTTCTTCTAACTTGTTGAAATTATTAGAACCACAAATTAGCTGCCGTCATTCCCGCGAAAGCGGGAATCCAGAATATTATCAGTATCATATGACTTCTGGATGCCGGATCAAAGCCTGCCCTGGACTTGATCCGGGGTCCGGCATGACGAGAGAACTTTAGACTTTCAAGTGCTATTCAAAATTGGATGGTTTTATTAAGATCGATCCCTAATTAAACGTTTTGAAAACTCTACAATTTATTGATAATAAATATCTTTTTTGAGGAATGGATTTCTGCACCGCACATGGAATAATGGAATGTCGAATATCCCGTCTTCAGCGGGGATGGAATAGTGGAATATTGATTTAAAAATGAAGTTACTCACTGATTACCTTTATAAACTTCACTGTTAAGAGGTATTTTACCATGAATCCAATGATCCATTTCCCCAGAACCCAGCATTCCATCATTCCAGTATTCCAACATTCCAATTATGAGCGAAGCGAATTAACTTGATGTTTTCCATCACAGGAAGAATCTATGAAGGAGGTAAAAATCATGAAGATGAGATATCACGTCCTCTGTTCGGTGTTTTTTTTAGTCTTACCCTGTATGGTTTCAGGGCATACCGTATCAGAAAGCGATATGGATGACCAGGCAGGAGTGAAAGTAACGGTATATAACAACAATCTTGGTCTCATTAAGGATCTGCGTAACGTTTCGCTTCCTGTGGGCGAGGGGGAATTAAGATTCATGGATGTTCCCTCTCATATTATGCCTGTAACGGTTCATGCAAAATCACTGAACTATCCCGGGGAATTTACCATACTTGAACAAAATTACGAGTATGATCTGATGAATGCCGATAAACTCCTGGATAAGTATGTGGGCAAAAAGATAAAGATCATCGATTGGAATAGATATCAGGACAGAAAAGATGTGGTGGATGCTATTCTGTTGAGCAACAATAAGGGGCAGATCTACAAAATAGATAATGAGATTTATCTTGGGCATCCGGGATATAGGGTTCTTCCCAAAATACCGGAAAATCTCATCGCAAAACCAACCCTTACCTGGCTTTATGATAACAAGAAAAGAGAGCCCCATCAATTGGAAGTCTCATACCTAACCACCAATATAAACTGGAAAGCAGATTATGTCCTCCTCCTGAATAAAGACGATACATCTTCCGATATATCCGGCTGGGTTACACTGGATAACAGAAGCGGTGCCATATATAGAGATGCCCAGTTAAAGCTGGTGGCAGGTGAGGTCCATCGGGTTGAAGAGAGATTCCAGGACCAGGATTACGCCATGATGGCAGAGAAAAAAGCCAGGGCCCCCCAATTCAAGGAGAAAGCCTTTTTTGAATATCATATCTATGATCTTCAAAGGAAAACAACCATCAAGGATAAACAGACAAAACAGGTCAGCTTGCTTGAAGCTACCGATATAAGGGTTGGCAAAGAACTGCTGGTATATGGGGTTAGCAGCTATTTTACTCGTCAGTACAGGGAAAAAAATCCCAAACAACCGGTAAATGTCTTTATTAAATTTAAAAATTCAAAAGACAATAATCTTGGTATGCCTCTTCCGGCAGGGATTATGCGTCTATATAAACAGGATGATGATGGAAGCCAGCAGTTTATTGGTGAGGATAAGATAGAACATACACCAAAGGATGAAGAGGTGAGGCTTAAGATAGGGGAGGCATTTGATGTGGTGGCCGAACGATTTCAGACCGACTACCGGCAAATCTCCACAAGACTTCACGAATCAGAATGGGAGATTACCTTGAGAAACCATAAGGAAAAGGAGATCGCGGTAGGGGTTGTGGAGCCCGTATTCGGAAATTGGCAAGTGATCAGCAACACCCACCCATACAAGAAGGTTGATGCCTTTACAATAAGGTTCGATGTTAAAATCCTAAAGAATGATGAGATAAAGATTAAATATAGGATAAGGGTTGGCTTGTAATTTTTTTCACTGCACTTATTCACTATAGATTCAACATAAATAACAGTATCTCTTAATTCGCTACTAATTTCATCATGAAGGCCCGACCACAAGATGTTGTAGTCTCAGGTTTAGATTCTATGGCCCAGATTAAAAAAAGCTGATTCAAATACCCTGTCCTTATCTCAACTTTTGCTAAACCTGTGATCAATAGCAGATCTCACAGGTTTGAGCATCAACGAACGCAGCGAGGGCCTGTGATGATTTCTTATCGGAGTCGATCGTTTTACGAAGTGCTTTAAATGATAGGTTAGCAATACAAATCGTTAACGTACCGATAACCAGACGGGCGTTTTATAACCCGGTCTGGTTAATTGGATTGTTCGCTGCTTTCATGCCACTTCAAGATGGAGTTGTTTACCTAAGGCTTGAGCATAATTCACTAATGTAGAAAGGCGGATATCTTCTGCATGATTTTCAATGCGAGAAATAGCCGATTTTTTAGTGCGTAATTTTTTAGCCACCTGCTCCTGAGTGAAGCCGGCTTCAAGACGAGCCTGTTTCAGAAGGATACCAATTTTAAATTGTTCATATCCTTTGTCAAAATTTTCTTCAAATTTTGGGCTCAGTTTCTTTCTTGTTTCAATATATTTATCAAGATCGTCCATCGGTTTACCTCCTGCTTAAATATTCTTTCTTCCTTTTTTCTGCCAGTCTAATCTCATTTAATGGCGTTTTCTGGCTCTTCTTTTGAAAGAAATTAGTCAGTATGATCAGTTCTCTACCGTGAAAGAAACCAAGAAGGCGGAAAGTGTTTTCCCAACATCAACTCTGACTTCCCAAATGTCTTCTGTATTGACAAGTTTCTTGAAGTATTTTGGCGGAACCTGTTCAAGCTCTCGAATCAATTTCAATACCCATGCTATTTTAGTCACCTGCTCGTCTGGCAGACTATCCAAATGATCTTTAACAGGATACTTACCAGATACGGTCATATAGAATGAGATTGTTTTCATGATTATAAAGTACACATATATGTGAACATTGTCAAGCGTTAGGATTTAATGTTTTTCAGCGAACAAGGATTAGATGGCCCAATAGAAACCTGGTTATATTGCGCTAAAGCAATATAATCCAATAATAGTGGCCTCTTTGCCAAATAATCCTATAGTGGGTTTATTTTGCGGATCCGCAATATAATCCACTTGACACTGCGCACAAAAAAACAACTTATATTGAAAGAAAATTGACCTTTCTTGTACCCTTGGTTATGGGACTCATCGGCTATATCTTTTCGCTCGGCGGTTTTTGAAGGTTAGCAAGGTATATTCCTAGACTTCCAAATTATCTTTCTTTAATTTCGATTCATTTTAAATTAAAGAAGCTTAAATGGTCAAGCAAAGACTACTCGATACACTTCGTGATGCAATTAGGCTTTCTGACAGCACCCACAAAGGAATCAATTATTGGCCTCAGTGAAGTCTTCTATTGTGATACCTGCTATGGATCACAGGTTCAGCAAAAGTTGAGGTACGGATAAAGGAAATATTCGTGTCAATCCTCAACGTCAATCCACGGTAGATCCAAGAAATCATAGAAATGTTTGAAATTACATCAAAAAAGCTGTCAGACTTATCACGGGTTTTTAAGGTCGATGATATCTTGACCTCAGCGGAAGATATCACAGCTCTGAACGGCGGGGACTCGGAGAAAAACCTGGTATCCTTTTCTTGGCTCCGAGTTCAGCTTGCTGTATCTTTCACTTTCGACACATTGGATATTGTTTCTACTACAAGGAGGGAATAGTGAAAAATAGCCGGATTCAAGTGTCATAGAAACATCAAATCTTGAGCCATATTAGTCCCATACAAATATAGACATTCCTAACAAAAAAAGCTATTTTTGACTAGATTAAAACATAACCCTGTCTCAGGATAGGCATATGAGAAAGAGATACCAGAAGGTTTTGCCGGAATTTAATTATCCTACCAAAACTGAGAAATTGTGATCATTATCTTTTAATTAAGGACCTAAGAATAAAATCATAACAAGGCACTATATCAGGAGGGAGAGAGATGTCAGATTTTTTCCAAAATGGTGAAATTGCAACCTTTCATAGACTGAAGCATCGTGAGGTTAGAGAACTTGAAGCCGAGCTCGAGGAAGCATCGAAACACCGACCTATTTCTTTAGTTCTCCCATATATTCCAGCTGAACTTCACGGTGCAGGCTTACCGAGGATTGTAGAAATGCTCCATGATGTTAAGTATCTCAAGAACATTATCGTTACTGCTGGAAGATCAAACGCGAGGGATTTTAAGGAAGCAAAGGGGTTCTTTTCGACTCTTCCTCAGAAGCCAAAATTAATCTGGTGTACGGGCCCTAAAATTAAAAACATTTACAATCTTTTGGCTAAAAATGGGATCGATGTCGGAGAAGACGGCAAGGGGAGGTCTGCTTGGACTGCATACGGATATGTCCTTGCGCGCGAAGATAGTTATATGATTGCTTTACATGACTGTGATATTGCCACTTACGATCGAGAGCTCCTTGCAAGGCTTTGTTACCCGGTGGCTCATCCAACTTTTGGGTTCGAGTTTTGTAAAGGATATTACAGCAGGGTGACGGATCAGATGCATGGTCGCGTTACACGTATTTTCGTCACCCCCCTCATACGTTCCCTAAAAGCAGCTCTTGGTTCAAATGAATTTTTAGATTATCTCGACAGTTTCCGGTATATCCTCGCTGGCGAATTTTCAATGGACACCGAGCTTTCAAGGCGTATGAGGATCCCCGGTGACTGGGGAATAGAGGTTGGAGTTCTGGCTGAAGTTCACCGCAATTGTGCCTTGCGCAGGGTCTGCCAAGTCGACCTATCCGACAATTATGAACATAAGCATCAGCCCCTTACACTGGAAGATCCTAATAAGGGGTTATTGAAGATGGGCACGGACATTGCCAAGTGCATATTCAGAACCATGGCAAGCAGGGGATTTACGCTGACGAATGAGTTCTTTATATCGTTAAAATCATGTTACCTGCGCATTGCCCAGGACTTCATCGCCCGGTATGAATATGATTCTGCGATTAATGGGTTAAGGTATGATCGGCACAGAGAAGGAAGCTCGGCTGAAGCTTTCGTTAGGTGCATCGAGAGTGCGGGTGAGCAGTTTTTACAGACGCCGATGGAAGTGCCCTACATTCCGAATTGGAACAGAGTAATCTCAGCAATACCAAATATTTTCGATTTGCTCATCAAAGCCGTCGAAGAGGATAACCAAAATTAGCGACCCCCTGACCGGTGGAAAATCAAGAAGTTGAACGGGTCAAGATATTTTGGTGTGCACAGAGATTTCAAAAATCAATCTCACATGCTGTAATCTTTCATTCACGCCAATTTAAAACAACCTTGCGAATAATCCAGCAGATTCTTGAGCCACCATTTTTTAATAATATAAAATCCGGAAAGACACCACTACTCAACCGGTATGGTATCGTCATGTGTTGAGCTCGGCGGCTATGTATTGATACCATAGTCCGATGTGTAGGCGGATTATGACTATCAGACGTAATATTCAATTTGGCGGGATTGCAGACTACTGTCGAACCGGTTATTGAGTGATATGTCTTCTTGAATACTCCTAAACTTGCCTAAAATCAACCCAAAATAAATGAGAAGCCAACATCCAAACGGCTAGGTCACGTAAGTCAGACATATCACGGGTTTTTAAGGTGGATGATATTTTCACTTTTAGGGATATATCACAAATTAAGTATTATCAAATTTCAAGTGTAGATTTCTTTTTCATAATTTGTTTTGGAACCTACGTCTTCTTTTATTAGCCCCGTCCCCCATGCTTTTAAAAAACATGCTTTTAAAAACATAATAATTCATCAAATTCAAGAACGTCCCAAAACCTTATGAAATAAAAACCGGATGAGCTTTCCAGATACTGATGGATTAGTCAACCTTTTCGTAGTGTTTTTCCATCAGTGTCTTATATTTTCCCATGGTTTTTCGATTGATATCTACCGGCGGATCGACTTCTTCGGGAATCAGTGACTTGTAGCTTCTCCCTGCTAACCGTTCGGACAATTCCCTCCTGGCCTCCTCGATGATTTGTGGGTTGGTGAACAGCTCAACACTGGACGCTCCCAGGACCTTTGCTGCCACTACCATGGCCTTTTCCCCAATTGTGCTTCTTCCCGAAGCGGTAACCTGCCAGTTATGCCAACCAAAGCCAGCGGGGCCTGCCGTGATCCAGACCATGGCAAAAGGAGCAAACCAGCTATATTCGGAGTTATCACTGACCACGGAAAACCCCTCCTGAAATTCCATTACTTTCTCTGTTAAGCCTGTTTCTTCGACCCCCAGGTCCCGTTGCATTTTCCTTGCGAATTCCTTCTCATCCGGATCAAAGCTGGGAGGACGCACCTCCATCAAATTCCGGTATAGAACGGATGAAAGGATCTTATTGGGGATCTTTTCGTGGATAGCGCTGATGAACTCCCTTTTCAGCGATGTTTCAGTGGCGATGCTCGCTGCCTCAGCACACTTGTGAACCCTCCCTATAATTCCTTCCATTTCCTCTGCGGTTCTTATTCTCCCCACGACCCAGACGGTTGAGCGATCGGGGACTACAGATGGGTATTCAGGCCCAACATCCGAAAAGGTATAGTTGAGAGTGTTTGCGGCATCGGGGTGATGCCCTGGTGGAATGTGTTCCCTGAGGATCTCCAGGGCATGGCCCATGAGCAGTGCACCGTCTAATGCGCTTCGTCCATGCCAAGGGGAGTTGCCGTGAGCGGTACGGCCCCTAAAGTGATACCTCACGCTGAAATAGCCATTGCAGGTATCGTAATTGGCGCTGTTATAGTTCCACGGATGCCAGTCGATGATCGCATCAATACCCTGAAATAGTCCTGCTCGGGCCATATAAGCCTTTCCCGCGGCGAGTTCTTCTGCTGGTGTCCCAAGAAAGACCACGGTACCCGGGCGTCCTTCCCCCGCAAGCCATTCTTTGTTCGCTATAGCCGCTATTGCAGAGCCGACGCCAAAGATGTTGTGCTCGCATCCGTGACCAGGTGCGCCCTCCACAACAGGATTTTTTTCAGCTCCAACATGCTGTGAAAGTCCGGGCAACGCATCATATTCACCACTGATTCCTATGACCGGTTTACCCGAACCCCAGCTTGCTATAAAAGCGGTAGGCATCCCGGCAACACCTTCCTGCACCCTGAAACCTCGCTCTTTAAGAAGGTCCATGAGAAGCCGAGACGAGAGAAATTCAGAGAAGCCCAATTCGGCAAAGCTCCATATGGCATTTGAGTAACCATAGAACGCTTTACAGTGGTCATCGATCCAGGAAACCACGAAATCTTTACCCTTCGCCATGTCATTCATTTTTCTCTTACTCCTTTCATCTGACCGGTGTGGACAGATCTTATATGGGATTGCAGAACGTAATCTTAATGGAGACGTCCATAAGAAAATAAGAAACTCCACCTAATAAAATAGTCTTTTATTTTTTTAGTTTCTTATGGATTGTCCCGCTTTAATGGGATTTCATGTTTCAGAGAGATGCACACTGGAGAAAGACAAGTTTAAAGATCATGAGATGTTAACCATTGACTTAGGCCGCCACATACGATGTAAAAGTCTCCCTATTGCAGTTGCGCCCTCATAGCCTGTCTCGCTTCCTTAGCCTCCTCGGTTCCTAGCCAGGAGATATAGTCCGAACGGCCACGTGATCGGAAAATCGGCCCGCTGAACAGCCTTTCCCAGAAGGAAAGCGGTTGTAAGCTCTTCTCGAAGTCAGGATTGAATTGAGACCACCTACGTGCATGTTCTTCCGACCGGAAGAGGTTCATTCCTGCTCACCTAAAGGGCCGATTTTCTGCCGGACCGCCTACCTCGCTGTGGGTATAACCTACCATCGTTTCAGGCTCTACTGAGAGTAAATTCTCATCCTGCATCTCAACCACCATGGGCTCCCCGCAGTCCAAACAGGGGGCGTCAACCCGCACCGTCTTGCCAGGAAAAAGCCAGCGCACCGCCAGCGCTTCGAACCCTCATTGGGCAAACCACTTCTGCTGGCCGTCTATCGTTAAGCGGTACTGGGTCGGCTGATTGTTAAATGGTGGAAATGAAGCTATGTAGTCCGTCTGTGGGTGAAGCCAGCCCGGGATGCCAGCTGCCATCAGGTCGTGGAGCAGCTGACGCCCCTCTTCCATGTCAAGACCCAGGTCATTAGCCAGTTCGGTATAATGGGGCCCTTGCCCGGTGTGAATGAAGCGTTGCATAATGTTGAAAAAAGCACGATCGAGAATTTCTACGTCTGCCATGATTCCCTCCTGTAGATTTGCCATGATGAAAACTTTAATATCGTAGCGTGGCTTTCGAATTTCTTTCGAAATGCATAAACAAGCAATTTTCAACACTGACCCAAATAACCTTTTATTGTAAGATATGTCTTCTTGAATACTCCTAAACTTGACTAAAATCAAACCAAAATTGAAAAGCTAACATTCGATCGGTTAGATCATGTGACGTCAGACGTATCACAGGTTTTCCGGCCAGCTGATATCCTGAGGGCCTAACAATATATCTCAAGAGAACCCGGTGAATAATCTATCTCACAGAATTGCCCTTAAAGCCTTCCGGGTGCAAAATCCTTGCCTTTCATGGATAGTCTTATTAATATAAAATCAGAAAAAATAATAAATTCTAACCCGTATCAATCTAATATAAATTATCATTAATCCCGCAGGTGGGGGTGAAAATGTCCAGGCACTAAAAAACCCTGTTTCTCAAATCGAGAGCAGGGTTTTATGCTTTTTACTTCAACTCAACACATCCATTGAGCTTTGATAAAACGAGGAACATGGTTGAGTGCAAGAGTAGGATCAAACCCCATGATTTAGAAACCAGATATTGTTGAAATAGTTTACCTTATTATCTTATGTGCATACTCTATTTCAATACAGGCATCTGGGACTCAATTATGCGACTATCGGAAAGATAATTGAGAAGGAAATGTAGTAATGCAAGACCTGACCCCCCAAATTGTATGAAGTAAAGGTGAACGGGCTTGAGTATCTTTTTGACCCATTGAGACGATCAAAGAAATAGCCCGAAAGAAAAGGAGAAGTTGCTGAAGAATAAAAAGTGAAAAGGGGGGATCAAGTCACTTGGGGTCCCGGTGGGTCCTGGGTCGGGCCCAATGCCGTTAACTTAAGAGATACACGTTGCCTTTGCTATCTTTAAGAGTTTCTCGCTTGGGTTGCTGCGGAGTTAATGCGTTGTATTTGGGCTTACGTCCCCGGGGGCGTCGTTCCAAGCCCCGACTCTTTGTGCGGTATTGCTGCCGATCACGGGGGAATTGTCGGTCTGGCTTAAACTTGACACGGTGTCTTGCACAGCAGTGCACAAATGCTTCCCAGATGGAAGGCCAGAGGAGCTCCCCAGCAGTAGTGAGTAAGAGTTTCAAGAACAACCGAGTCTCGGTGAGGGCGCGTGCAAAGCTGAGCTGGGCGACGGAGACGTTGGCGGACCGACTGGCTTCGAGCATTGCGAGACGAATCAGACAGAGGGCAATCATGTGCACGAGGAGTTCCTGGTGAAAGGATGTGGGCGTGCGGCAATGCCAAGAAGTGGCACGGAGGGTATGCTTGAAATCGCGATAGAAAGTCTCGATGTCCCAGCGCATGTGATAGAGGCGAGCTAGTTCTGAGGCCGGAAACAGGTTTGGGTCCAGGAGAGAGGTAACCAGGCGGCGTCGGCGAAAACCGTTTCGATGAACGAAAACTACCCGGACCGTGATGGTTGTTCCGTTATTGTAGTCCTTGATTTGGCAGAGATAGTCGCTCTGGGCGAGAGTACGCAGCACCTGGGGACGGATGTTTCTTGGTGCGGGGATGATGAAGTGGGCATGGCGGAGGAGGATCTTGATGAAGGTGGCGCAGAAATAGAAACCCGCATCCAAGAGAATCAGATCGCCCTTCTTGAGGCCTTGCATGAGTTTTACAATGAGTTTGTGTTCGGAAGTGCATGCCTTACCGAAGACAAAGCGCAGGGGCGCACGACTGATGAGGTCATAGAGGCAGCAAAGCTCCACAGCAATCGGGCCCAATCCCTGCTGGCCCTTGTGACCGCCGAAACACTTCCAAAGGGAACGAGATTCGGGTAAGGCGAGGGTGGTCTTGTCCCCGGCTAGCAGACGCAACCCGTGCCAACGGCTACGGTCCTCCTTACGGGCTCTTTGCAGCCGAGATACTAGCGCGCCGTACAACCAATAGAGGGCCTCCAGGGGAAAAACGCGAACGGGCCTTGCAGAAGGCGGCCACGGAAATAGACCACTGAATGTTAAGCTGTCCAGTAGCCAGGCGGAGGATCTCATAAAGGCTGGATCGATAGGTATCCAACGAGACAGCCAACATCAACCAGAGAGTTTCCAAAGTGGCCAACTTGCGATGACGGTGCCACTCTTTTTTCAGGAGTCTTCGACTTTGCAGTGTGCTTACAAGGGTAGGGTCGAGCCAATGTGCAAGAAGCTGTAGATCAGGTTTTTTCATGGTTATCCTCCTTGGAATCGATGAGGGTGAAGGTAGCAGGAGCGCTTTGGCGCAGCAGAATGCCCCGGCGCGCTTTTTTGGCCAAAGCACTGGAGAGGGTGTCTCGGTCGGCGAGACGTCCAAAGCGCACCTGAAGTAGTCGGACAATCTCGTTGACGTGCAGGGGCTTACTCTCTTCAGTCAGTATTCTAACGGACAAATCAACCAGAGACTGACGTCTTCTTCCGCGCCGGATTGGGGTGACAGGTTCAGTCTCGGGCTTTCCTTGAAGTTGTCGGATCGCACGCAACTGAGAATCAAGCTGGATTTCAAGGATTTGAAGGAGAACTTCTTTTACATCCTCTTTTTTCATGTAAGGTTTCTCCCGGAAGATAGGGGATATCAATACATATCAGTATATAATAAGTATTACATCATAAAATACTGACGTTTGTCAAGCCAAAAAACGAAAAAGTGAAGAAAATATAAGGTATAGGGGTAAGAATGAAAATGTAAGGTAGGTGAAAATCGGTGTTAAGTAATTGAAATTAAATAACTTATCCTTAAGTTAACGGCATTGGGCCCGACCACGCTAAGTGTCTGATTAGATAATAAAATCATTTGAAAAAGGCCTCATTTTAAGGTTTAAATCCTCCATTTTAGTGCTAAAAAGGACCCTTTAAGGGTAGAGTTGGAGATAAAGGCAGCCATGAATTTGGATAGCCGGCTGCACCTTACACCGTCAATTTTGATGCTAAAAATGGCCTTTTAATGCTTCAAAACACCTACTTTTGGAACGATATTATTTAAATATCAATAGGATAGCTTGGACCCTGGGCTAGGGCTATGATTAGGACTATAAAGGAGGCAAAAATGGGAAGAATAATCGCATCAGTAAAAATCGAGAATCTAACTGATCAAGATGCTAAGATTCGTTGCGATGCCTTAGTCGATACTGGTGCATCTTATATGGTGTTACCCAGTGCTTGGCGAGATCGGCTGGGTGAATTGGATGAGATCACCACGGTTCCACTCGAGACTGCAACGCAAGAAACTGTTGAAGGTAAGATCTGTGGCCCCGTCCGAATCCAAATCGAGGGATTTAGGCCAATCTACAATGAAGTGCTGTTTATTGACATGAAACCCGAGAACGGAGAATATGAGCCCCTGATCGGATACGTAATCTTGGAGCAGTCACAGGCAGCGGTAGATATGTTGGGGCACCGCCTCATCCC
>JAZDOO010000022.1:0-14904 GCA_043798555.1 Pseudomonadota bacterium
AAAATACTATCTCGAATTAAAGGAGGTTTATCTGTGGACATCGGAGTGCGAGCTTTTCTTCCCGGTTCGCAGATTGATCTCCATCCGGTCCGCGACATGGACAAATTGATCGGCCAAACGCTGACTTTTAAGATTCTGAAATATAATAAAAAACGGGGGAACATTGTCATTTCCCGTCGCGCTATTTTAGAAGTAGAGCGGGAAACGCTGAAGGCCGAAACCCTTAAAAAGCTGGAAGAGGGCAATATCATTGAAGGGATCATCAAGAACATTACCGACTACGGTGCTTTCATTGATCTCGGAGGAGTTGATGGCCTTTTGCACATCACTGATATGTCATGGGGCCGGGTAAACCACCCATCAGAGCTGTTTTCCTTAGGAGACAAGATCAAAGTGAAAGTTATCCATATGGATAAGGAAAAAGGGCGTGTCTCTTTGGGACTGAAACAGATGACCCCTGACCCCTGGATTAATGCGGAAGAAAAATATCACGTTGGTACAAGGGTGAAGAGTAAAGTCGTAAGTCTTACTAATTATGGAATTTTCATAGAGTTGGAAAAAGGGATTGAGGGCCTCATCCATATCTCCGAAATTTCCTGGACTAAAAAGATCAAACACCCTTCGCAGGTTTTATCTTTAAATGATGAAGTAGAAGGAGTAGTCCTCAGCGTGGACAGTTCTAAAAGAAGAATTTCCCTGGGGATCAAGCAGTTGGAACCTAACCCCTGGAGCCTTGTCAAAGAGAAATACCCGGTTGGAACGGTTATTGAAGGAACGATAAAAAACATCACCGACTTTGGGCTCTTTGTTGGCTTAGATGAGGGGATTGATGGATTGATTCACATTTCTGATCTTTCCTGGACTAAAAAGGTCAAACACCCTGCTGAATTATATAAAAAGGGCGATAAAATTCGGGCTATCGTTCTAAATATTGACGAAAAAAACGAGCGATTTTCTCTCGGGGTCAAACAACTGGAAAAAGACCCCTGGGAGGGCATATCTCGCAAATATGCATCTGGTGAAGTGGTGAATGGGTCAGTCACCAATATTACTGACTTCGGTATCTTCCTTGAGCTCTCTGAAGGAATTGAAGGACTGATCCATATTTCTGAAATTGACAAAAATAAGGCCGGAAAGCTTTCTCAATTTGTCAACGTAGGGGATTCTCTGAAAGCGCTCATTATTAATATTGACGAAAGAGAAAGGAAAATCGGATTAAGTCTCAAAGAACTCGAAAAGAAGAAGGAAAAATCGGAGTTTGCGGAATATATATCCCAACAGCAATCAACCGAAACCTCCATAGGAGAAGTACTGCAAACCAAAGAGGTGCAGGCCTCTATTCCTGCCGAAAAAGTTTCCCCGGAGCCAACTACTCAGGAACCTTTAGCAGAGCCAGAGCCCACTAAGGAAGGAAATAATGGCAGTTAAGAAACATCCCATCTTAAGCGGCCTGATTGGGCTATTGTTTGCTCTGATCTTTTTTTTCATTTTGGTACTCATCCTCTCTTCATTGATAAGGGGAAAAGGGGAGCTCTTTATCTCTGATAGGATTGCAGTTCTCCCGATTACGGGTGTAATCACTGACTCCCAAACAATCTTAGAACAGCTTGGCGAATTCAAGCAACACCGTAAGGTGAAAGCAATTGTAATTCGCATTGATTCTCCCGGAGGGGGTGTGGGACCAGCCCAGGAAATTTATGAAGAAATTAAAAAGGTTAGAAAAGTAAAAAAAGTGGTTGCTTCAATTGGTTCCATTGGTGCCTCGGGGGGATACTATGTAGCATGCGCTGCTGATACGATCATTGCTAATGCAGGAACGATCACGGGTAGTATCGGTGTTATCGTGGAATACGCTAATTTTGAAGAGTTAATGGAAAAAATCGGGCTTAAGGGAATCGTCATCAAGAGCGGAAAGTACAAAGATATTATGTCACCTCTTCGTAACATCACCGAAGAGGAAAAAAGTCTGATTCAGAACGTCATTAATGATATCCACAGTCAGTTTGTTGCTGCGGTAGCTGAAGGTCGGCATTTAGAAAAGGCTAAGGTAGAAGCTATCGCTGATGGAAGAATTTTTACTGGAGCTCAGGCCAAAGAGTTGGGTCTTATTGATGTGTTAGGCAATTTCCATGATGCTGTTCAGCTCGCAGCTAAGGCAGTAGGCATTAAGGGAGAACCCGAGCTTATCTACCCGGTGAAAAAACTCTCCCTTGTGGACTACTTCGTAGAAAAAACGTTCCAAAAGTGGGATGAAATGCTGCACCTCCCCTATCGGTTCAGTTATTTGTTTTCCCCCTGAATAAATTTGAACTTAGATTCGCTTTTCTCCGCAACTACAGAATACATCTAATTACCTTGTCTCCTTTGCCACCCACTCTAAAAAGGGGTCATGTCCCCGGACAATTGGCAAACTCACGATACAGGGGCATGCATAGCTGTGTAGTGACGTTACTTTTTCGATTAATGTTTGAACCAGGGACTCTTTGGTTTTAGCGATCATCACCACTTCCTGCTCCTCGTGCACCTTCCCTTCCCACCAATAAATGGAATGGATCTTATCAATAATATTTACACACGCAGCTAACCGGTTGGCAACCAGCTCCTTACCAATGTTTCTGGCCTCATCACTGTTACTTGCGGTGATGTAAACAAAACGTATGCTTGTCATTTTTTCCCCTTCACTCCTCACCCATCCCCATACCTTGCCCCGTACTTGGAATTTGCATTTTCTGATAACCTGCCGGAACCTGAAATAGCGAGTCACTAATTCCATTTTCCTTAATATTTTTGTATTCGGTGAGCACTTCACCTTGCTGGCCTTGGTGCACCATTTTGATAGGGTAACTCAGCTTTGGGGAAATCCACTGCGTTGTTTTGCCCATAGACTTATCGTGGTAGATAATTTCATACTTGTCGCAGAGATAACCGTTCATATTCTCGGTGCCAAGGTGTTTCCTGGTTGCCTTCTTTTCCCAGTCCTCGTCCGGGGCGGATGAAACCGCGGCCGAGGCATTGGCAGACATTTCCATGTACGTCTTTTCTTTTGGCCGTAACATCAATGCCTTTCCTTCATCCGGTAGAACGATGTTCACTACTGCTCCGCCTGGGGTATTCATCTCCATCCTCATATTTTTACCTTTAACGAACACTTTTCCGGTCATGGTCTGGCCCGGTGTTTTCTGAATCAGGTCCGCCGAGAACTCCGCCGCAAAGCTCAGAAAATTGTAAACTAAGGCCAAAGTTATGGATGCGGCCACAATAATCAAATACCTCAATATCTGTCTTTCCGCCATTATGCCCTCCTTTTCCCATTTTATTATAAGTTCCATTAATCCGTTACCTTCCCTGCTGCGCTGCTGATTCACCAGCAACCCAACCAGTAGAAAACGCCGCCTGCAAATTATAGCCCCCGGTGTCAGCATCTACATCCAACACCTCTCCGGCGAAATAGAGGCCCTTCACTTTGCGGGAAGCCATAGTACGTGGATCAACTTCCTTCGTATCCACCCCACCAGCAGTGATGATCGCCTCGGTAAAGGGGCGGTAGCCGGTCACCTCTAAACGAAAATCCTTCAACCATATCCGTAGCTGTTCACGCTCTTGAGCCGTGATCTGGTTTCCAGTTTTGTCTGCAGGGATCCCTGTTCCATCAACGCAAACCGGGATCAGTTTTCGCGGGAGGAGTCCTTTAAGCAAGGTATAAAACTGCTGCTTGCCATGAGCAGCAATATCACGGAGGAGACGGGCATCCAGCGTACTTTCGTTGAGGGCTGGCTTAAGATCAATGGAAATGGTCACCTTCCCCCCTGGTCGAAGTGCGTCCACCACCTGCCTGCTCAGGGAGAGGATGACAGGCCCAGAAAGGCCAAAGTGGGTAAAAAGCATTTCACCAAATGCCTCGGCCCGCTTTTTCTCACTCACCCACACGCTGACGGCCACATTACGCAAGCTCAGACCTTGCAACCTGGAGGCAAAGTCGCCAGCGGTTTCTAAAGGGACTAATGCCGGCCGTATGGGTACGATGGCGTGTCCCACTGATTTAGCCATCCGATACCCATCACCCGTTGATCCGGTGGCAGGATAAGACGCTCCGCCAGTAGTCACAATCACCGCATCAGCCTGATACATCTGCCCGGGAAAAGATCGCCGAACCGAGGCTTTTTTCTCTGGCATAGCAGACCCGGATACCTGCACTCCCGTCACCTTTCCTTCCTTAACCAGAAGTCGCTCCACCGGCGACCGGGTCCGCAGAGTCACACCTTTTTCGCCTATCCACCGCACCAGAGCATCTACCACCTCGAGAGCCTGATCGCTGGCCGGAAAAACCCTTCCCCCGCGGTCAACTACCGTAAGCACCCCGAGTTTCTCAAAAAACGCTACCAGTTCAGAGGTAAAAAATTGGGAAAAAGCCTGGCGAAGAAAACGACCATGAGGTTCAAAATGGGTGATAAATTCGGATACTGGAGCGATATTCGTAAGGTTGCAACGTCCTTTCCCAGTAATGCGCAGCTTCCGTCCCGGGCGATCCATTTTTTCAAGCAACAGGGTTTTGGTTCCCCGGGCAGCCGCTTGCCCGGCAGCCACCAAACCAGCAGCACCGCCTCCAACAACAATCACTTGACGAATGCTCATTTCCCCCTCAGCGCAACCAAACAGAACTCTCCATCTGAAGCAAAATAATTCTACCAGTTCATCTTCATCCCAGGTTCGATACAAATTGGGCCACTTTTCAGCGGTAAGCAGTATTTAAACGCTTTCTTCCTATCAGGGATTTATCAACCAATGCCATACCTCCTTCTCAGAATATCTCTCTCCTTTATTGCAAAATCAAAATTCCAATATTTCACATTCCATTATTCCATGTGGGAGGCAAAAACAAAGTCTCAACAAAAGCCCTGTAATTTCAAGTTGTAGAATTTCCGAGACGTTTAATTACTTAACCGGACAGTATTGGCCAATTATTAATTTTAATCTCGTGGGGCATCAGGGACCTGCCCTTGGTCTGCTTGTGCACCTATACCATGCGCCAGATCAAGCTGAGGCTTAAATTCAATGCTGTAAACATCCAGGATCGAAAGAAACAACGCCGTAATGATAGGGCCGACAACAAATCCCATAATTCCGAACATACTGATTCCGCCCAGTGTCGAAAAAAAAATCAGCAGGGCATGCAACCCAGAGTCACGTGCTACCAGACGAGGACCCAGGACGTTATCTATGCTACTGATAACAATCACCGTAATTAAAAAAATAGCAATTCCCTGCCACAGATGTCCCATAAGGACTTGAATAATTGCTGCTGGGTACATCACCAACCAGCCGCCCACCATTGGAATAATCGAAAGGATAACCATCACCACGCCCCACAATACCGGAGAGCTGATGCCTAAGAACCAGAATGTCAACCCTCCAAGGACTCCTTTGATTAAGCCGATTAACAAGGTACCTTTTATGGTTGCGCGCGCTACCGATATAAACCGGGAAACCAGTTCATCTTTATATTTATCTGCAAGTGGGCTCAGGTATTTTAAACGATGTAACAGACGATTGCCGTCCCGGAAGAAATAATACATGGCAAAAAAGGTTAAAAATAGGTTGGCCAGCAACTGAAAGGTTCCCTTCGATGCCTTGTTGATGACCGTAGCCAGCAGTTTTGCTGCTGTTTTGGTGCTCTCCTGCAGTGAGGACTGCCAGTCAATCTTGTCAAGATTAAGTCGTTTCACCCACGTGTAATTTTTTACCTTTCCTATCAGTCCAGCGTCACCCTTTTCAATGATTTCCCGAACCTTTTGCTCACCCGTGTGGTAAAATTCGATTGCCTCGCTCGATACCAAATCAGCAACGATATATATTGGAATTAAAAGCCCCAACAGGAGTACCAGGCAGCATACAAAAGCGCTCAGGCCTTCTTGGTTGCGAGAAACCTTGAGCAACCATCCATAAAGAGGATAAAAGAGGCCGGCAAAAACAGCAGCCATCATCACCGACACTAAAAACATTTTGACCATAGTAAAGAAAACTACTGCGGTGCCAATAAGGACAAACAATAAAAAGTAACGACTAAATTGTTCCGCCTTCAGTTTGGTCAGGGATTGCATAGGCCCACTCTCCACCCTTTCCAGGTTTGGGGAAGTCCCTCCGTTTTCAGCTCTTCAAAAATTTAATTTTATACGATAAGCATTTAAAATGCAAGATAAATCCGGAATCGAACGGAAGAACTCTTTAAACCGATGGTGAGGTTAATGTAAGGTGAATATCAAAAAATTGTTCCACACTCGGTGAGATTTAAATATTTTACCTTACCGCTCCATATTTTTTCTTTTTTTGTAGTATAATTATATGATAAAGAATGACAGCATAAGTTTAAGTATGCTTTTCCCACGGGATTAGGGTTTCAGGAAAAATGCGAACTCCGAGAGTTAAAGATGCACAATAATTAAAAATAGGTAATTAGTATGCTTCCAAACAACTTTCCTTCTGATGCTCCTGAAGATTTGATACCGCGTTACCAGGCAGAAATGGTGTACGAATGCATTGGTTGCGAAAGGAGCTTTGACATTAATCAGTTCCTCTATACCTGTCCCTATTGCAAAAACCTGCTCAGGATCAGGAATACCAAATTTAATCAGCTTCTGGAAAAACCTGGGGATTACTGGCAAAAGGTATTTGACTACCGCAAAATGCTGAACCTGAGTCCATTAAAAGGGGTTTTTAAATTCTATGAATTTATCTTCCCCATAATTCCCCTGGAAGACATCATTTATTTGGGTGAAGGAGATACCCCGATCGTTAAATCCAATCCAGAACTCAGTGAATTGATCGGCATGGAGTTTTACGTTAAAAATGACGGCCTCAATCCCTCGGTGAGTTTTAAGGATCGAGGGATGGCAAGTGCCATCAGTTTTATCAACTCTATGATTAAAAAAAAGAACATTTCTGAACTACTTGGTATCTGTGCTTCTACCGGGGATACCTCAGCGGCTGCGGCTCTCTACCTTAGCTATCTTGATAAAAAAGTGGTTCGCTCAGTGGTCCTGCTTCCTCAGGGAAAAGTGACTCCGGCCCAGCTCTCCCAGCCCCTCGGAAGCGGTGCAACGGTCATTGAAATTCCGGGGGTATTCGATGACTGCATGAAAATTGTGGAGGAAATCGCAGAGAATTATCAGGTTTGTCTCTTAAACTCCAAAAATCCCATCCGCATTCAGGGACAAAAGTCCTATTCTTTTGAAATCGCCCAGCAAATGGACTATCAGACTGATAATCTGGTAGTGGTGGTTCCTATTGGCAATGCTGGTAATGTCACCGCGATTATGGAAGGCTTCCTCGAGTTTTATAATGCCGGAATCATTGACCGTCTTCCTCTAATCCTCGGGGTCCAAAGCACTCACGCTAACCCGATTGTCCGGTGGCGAGAAACCGGTGCCTATACTCCCATGAAGGTGAAACCGAGCGTGGCTCAGGCAGCGATGATCGGCAATCCGGTCTCTTTCCCGAAGGTTTCTCAACTGGTGGAAGAGTATTTTAAAGAACATTTTCTTTCCGTCGCCGTGACGGAACAGGAAATCATTGAAGGAATGCTTCACGCCAACCGGCACGGTCATGTTGTCTGCACCCAGGGGGGAGAGTCAATTGTGGGCCTGAAAGTTGCTTTGGAGCGGGGACTTATTAATAAAAAATCAACCGTAGTGGTGGACTCAACCTCCCACCAGTTAAAATTCATGAACTTTCAGCAAATGTATTTTGAAGACAGTTATCCTGCCGAGTACGAAATTGTTCCTCGCAAAGAACTGCAAAACCAGCCTGTTCTCCTTAAGGGTTCCGCTGAGGAAATTGCATTGTTCTTAGGGTTGAAGAAAAAAAGGTTCACTCATTCAGTAGGGGAAAATCATGGATAAGGTCAGGATTGGTGTTGTGGGGGCTACGAGCCTTACTGCCCAGGTACTGCTACAGCTCCTCTGCCGGCATCCCCATGTTCAGCTTACCACACTGACTTCGGAAAGCAATCCCGGGGCGTCAGCAGCGAAATACTATAAGTTTCTCCGCGGCAGGTTTAACGGGGTTTTCAAAAAATATACAGTGAATGAACTTCTGGAAGAAACGGACCTGCTATTTCTCACCAAACAGCACGGTGAATTTTTGCCCCATACCATCCGCCTCTTTAAGAAAATTCAAAAAGATAGGAAGGGAGTTAAGGTTATTGATCTGAGTGCTGACTTTCGCCTTAAGAACCCAAAAGACTATGAAACATGGTATAAATTCAAGCACAAGGGACCAGTCTTACTTAAAGAAGCTGTCTATGGTCTTCCCGAACTCCACCGGGAAGAGGTAAAATACGCCACGCTGGTTGCCAACCCCGGGTGTTATCCTACTACCGTGATCTTAGGAGCCGCTCCTTTTCTGTACCATCGAAAAGTTGATCCCCGTTGGATCCTGGTTGATGCATACTCGGGAACATCGGGGGCGGGAATGCGTCCCAATGAACGAAACCTTGCCATTACCACCATGGAAAATATTTTGCCCTATAAAATTGGGAGCCATCCGCATACTCCGGAAATGGAACAAGAACTGAGCTCAGTGGCTAAGGAGCCAGTAACCATTACGTTTGTTCCTCACGTAGCACCGTTCCGCTTTGGTATGCTTGCCAATATCTACCTTAGGCCCTTCGAGCGTCTTACTTCTGAAGAAGGGGTCAAAATGCTAAAAAAGTTTTATCAAAATGAGCCTTTTATTCGGGTCCTCGACCCAGGTGAATATCCCGAGGTTAGAAATGTAGTGGGAACCAACTGGTGTGAGATTGGGTATTGCTATGATTCCCGAACTAACACCGGCATTGTTCTGAGTGCTATTGATAATACCGTAAAAGGGGCTTCCGGGCAGGCCATCCAGAACATGAACATTATGTATGGTTGGAAAGAAAAAACCGGCTTAATGTAAGCCTTTCGTGGGCTTTCTTCTTCTTAGTATCCTTTGCATTAAAAAAACCACTACGATAATCCCTAACACTGCAATCCCAAACCTCCAATATGCCTGCCACCCCTTAGGAACTTCATTTTTTGCCAATAAGTTGACCTGACGAAATTGTTTTCCCCCTGCCTCCACGGTTACTTTACCCAGTATTTCCCCCTTTTTCACCGGTGCCACAATTTGAGAAGGGATGTCTTCCACTACCTTCAAGCTATCTTTACCATTGAGAGAAACACTCAACACAACCCCCTCCTGGGCAATCAATTCGACAGCATCATATTTCCCTCCCTTGACCGGGACGGTCTTCACAACCTCTCCCTTTTTAACGGGTTCCTTCAAAAGAAAATTTCGAAAGCCATAGTTTAACAAATTGAGCGCTTCGTTTTCCCTTTCCTTCCAGGCTTTTGCTCCCATCACTACGGCAATAAGTCTCCTCCCTTCCCTTTGCACCGTGGCAATAAGATGATAACCAGCATTTTCAATGTAGCCAGTTTTAAGGCCATCTACTCCCACATTCATTCTCAAAAGCCCGTTTCGGTTTGCTTGGGTAATATTGTTGAAGGTAAAAGTTTGCTTTGAGTGAAGGGTAATCACCTGAGGGTACTCTTTTATATAATGGTAGGCCAGTAACGCCATATCCCGTGCTGAAGTATATTGACCATCTGCTGGCAAACCATGGGGATTTTTGAAGATGGTATTCACCAGCTCTAATTCTTTGGCCTTTTGATTCATCTGCTCCACAAACGCCTCCTCTTTCCCGGACATATGTTCCGCTAAGGCTACGCACGCATCATTTCCTGAAACCACGGCAATCCCGTTCAAAAGATCTTCCAATCGCACCTGTTTCCCTACCTCGATAAACATCTGGGACCCTCCGGTCCTCCAGGCATTTTCGCTTACGGTTACCGGATCGTCTAAAGTAATTGCTCCTTTCTTGAGACCATCCTGAGCCAAGTAGAGGGTCATCACTTTAGTAAAACTGGCGGGTTCGATCTTCTCATCTGCATTCTGTTCCAGAAGGAACTGCGCTGAGTTAAACTCGAAGAGGACAGCGGCTTTGGCGTTTACTTGAAAACCATCCTGGCACAATGCCTCATCCCCATAGCCAATGAGCATGGTAAGTGTTAAAAGAATAATGAATATCTTTCGTATCATGAACACCATTATACTGTCTCCTTTAAGCTGTATAGCCTTTTTACACAACGTCATAAATAATTGCGCATGACTATCATTGCTGAGAGAAAACATCCAGCACATGGTTCGACAGGCTCACCATGACCGGTCACCCTGAGCTTGTCGAAGGGTGCCGGAGAACAAAGGGGTCAGGTCTACACTCTTGACAATTTGAGCATTGTTTCTACTCACCCTAACTTTTCCTTACGCCGCTTAGAAGTTGTTCCCCGATGCCTTGTTTTGTCAAGAGTGTAGACCTGACCCCATATCTTCCAGGGGTGGAGGTTATTGACCTTAATGGGCATGGATATATGGATTACTCCGTTTTTCATCCCCAATGGTTGAAGTGGGCCGGTATCCGTAATTATGTCCGGGGAATACCACCGTCTCCTCAGGTAGAGAAAAGAGTTTCTGGATAATGGAGTTATAAAGCTGGGGCCAGGAACCTCCGGGCAAGTCGGTTCGCCCCACTCCTCCAACAAAGAGCGTGTCTCCGGTAAACACGTACCCTTTCAGGTAAAGGCATATACTGCCCGGGGTATGTCCCGGAGTGTGGATGACCCGAATCTCTCCTTCACCGACGGTAATTGTATCTCCGTCTCTGACGGTCACATCAGCAGGAGGCGACGCTTGAGCATTAAACATTAACAGTGTGTGAGGAGACGTTTTAACCAATGCTCCGGCATCACCTTCATGAATGAAGATGGGGGCATTGGTTTTTCCTTTCATCTCTGAATTTCCCATAATATGATCTACATGTCCATGGGTATTGACGATCTTAAGGATTCGGAAACCCTCTTTTTCAGCCTCGTTCAAAATCCGGTCAATTCCCCCGGCGGGATCAATAACCAAGGCCTCCTTGGTCTTCGGGCATGCCACTAAGTAACAAAAAACGCTGAAGGAACTCACTTCAAATTGTTTGATATACATTGCTGACCCCTTCTAACCACATTGCAAGGGAGAACAAAGGGGTCAGGTCTACACACTTGACAATTTGAGCATTGTTTCTACTCACCCTAACTTTTCCTTACGCCTCTTAGAAGTTGTTCCCCGATGCCTTGTTTTGTCAAGAGTGTAGACCTGACCCCATATCTTCATTCTTCATTTTCTTCATGGCCCCGGTTTTCAGTATCCACCTCATCAAGCATTTGTTTTGAGGTATAGGGTTGATTAAAAAGGTAGCGGTCAAAAAATTTATGGTAGCTGCTCCAGTTGGGTTGGTCTCCGTCCCGTTTGGCTAAAAATTGCTGGAAGCTGTTAATCTTGGCGTCAAGATCATCTATGTAATAAAGCATTAGTGCCTCAATGGTTTTGGGACGTTTGGGAGAACCATACTCATACTCTCCATGATGACTTAACATCATATGTTTAAGTAATACTTTTAAATCATCGGGGAATCCATTAATAATATTAATCTTTTTTTCAACCATTTCTGCTCCTATCGTAATGTGCCCGATAAGACGACCAACGTCGGTATAATCGAAAACTTTCCGGTAGGACAGTTCGTGTACCTTACCAATGTCATGGAGAATAGCCCCGGCGACGAGAAGGTCACGGTTAATACCTTCATAGTTATCACATACCATTCGGGCAAGTCGTGCCATCGAAAGGGAATGTTCTAACAACCCGCCCAAATAAACATGGTGGAGCGCTTTGGCAGCCGGAGCTGAGGTAAAACGTTTCATAAATCGTTCATCCTCAAAAAAAAGCCTCAATAATTCTTTTAAATACTCATCCCGAATATCAGCTATGATGAATTGCAATTCTTTTACCATATCTTCCACCGGAAGAAAGGAGGTGGGTAAAAAATCCTCCAGGGCAATTTCCTCCTCATCACACTTTTTTAGAGTGGTGATGGTGAGTTGCAACCCGCCCTGATATACGGATGAACGCCCTGATGCCCTTATGAAATCATTCTTTCCAAACACCCGGTCATATTCTTCCGCCGCACCCCAAATCCGTGCATTAATATCTCCGGTGCGGTCCATTAACCTTAAACTTAGATAAGGGATTCCATTTTTGGTGACCCCCATATGCTTTTCCTTCACCAAAAATACCCCCTCAATGTGGCTGTTTTTGGTAATTTCATTTATGTATATGTCTTTCACTTACTGCCCTCCCTCAAGAATTAGTTTTTGATAAACTTTCCCTCCATCTTTTGCTAACATAACTAATGTGTGAATACAACCAACTTTTTTCACCTTTCTAAATGCTTAACGCAACGAATTTTAAAAATCTTCCTTATTTTGCCGCTTTTTTCTTTGTGGGAGCATACTCCATCGTTACCCAGGTACTTCTCATCCGGGAATTTTTGGTCATTTTTTTCGGAAACGAACTTTGCATGGGAATCATCTTTTCCGTCTGGCTTTTTGCCATTTTCGCAGGCGCAGTGTTGGGTGGGCGAGTTGTTTCCCGAACCCTTCGAGTTCTTCCTGGTTTTATCCTCTTCCAGTACATTCTTCTGGTGCTTCCATTTATCCAAATATTCCTGATCCGGAATCTCCGCCTCTTACTCCATATCCCCTCCGGAGAATATGTCCCGTTTCTTCCCATGACCGCTTCCATCTTATGGGTGCTTTTTCTTTTTACTTTTTTTATTGGATTTATCTTTCCCTTTGCCATTCGTATATCTCCTCATGATTCCAAAAGCCCGGCTCAAGGAATAGGAACAGTATACATCTGGGAGTCCGTTGGAAGTGCTGTTGCAGGAGCAGCACTCACCTTTTACGGGATACTTCACTACAGCCCTTACCAGATCTTTGCTATTTTGGTGGTTTTGGTTTTTCTAAACACTCTCTTGCTCATGCGAGACATACGAGAACAGTGGTGTCGTATTTTATTCATAGTGTTATGGCTAAGCCTCATGGTCGTATGGGGGGGATTGACGTATTTCCGGGGCTGGAACTGGATAGAAAAAGTAACTATCCAACAACGATGGCAAACCATAAATCCCCACCTTGAACTCATTGAGTCCTTAAACTCACCGTACGAAAATATTGTAGTAGCGAGAATGGCAGCTCAATACAGTATTTATGGGAATGGCCAGCATGTGGCGTCCTTTCCTGATCCCTTTCAATCGGCAATGAAAGCCCATTTCATCCTTTCTCAACATCCTGATCCCGAGAAAGTCCTTCTTATTGGGGGAGGAATTAGTGAATTGATAACGGAAATATTAAAACACCCGGTTAAAACCCTTCATTATGTTGAACTGGATGCAAATCTACTCCACGTAGCCCGGAAATACTTATACGAGCAAAATATTAAGCCTTACGATGACTCCCGGGTCCAGGTCTTTTCGCAGGATGGCCGTTATTATGTGAAACGGTGCAAGGAAAAGTATGACCTGGTTATTATCAATCTGCCTGATCCCTCCACGGCCATGCTTAATCGCTTCTACACCCTGGATTTCTTTCACGAAATTAGCACCATTTTAAGGCCCAATGGTCTCTTAGTGACTGGAGTAAGCTCTTCAGAAAATTATATTGGTCCGGAAATAGGAAACTACGCCGCATCAATATATCATTCCTTAACTAAAGTGTTTCCCCATGTCCTGGTGACTCCAGGTGATTATAATTACTTTTTTGCCTGTCACACTCCGGGGGTAGCCACTGCCAATATACAAATTCTTGCTCAACGGTACGCAGCTCGTGACATTGATACCCCCTATTTTTCTCCTTACCACTTCCAACTGTTCCTTCCCCAGGAACGGGTGGCATTTATTAACAAAATCATAAAAGACTTTCGTTCTTCCCGCCTCAATACCGATGCCCGCCCGGCGAGTTATTTTTACAATCTTATTCTTTGGGATATTTTTTCCGGAGGTAAGGGCCGGAGGTTTTTCCAACTCATGGAAACCCTCTCCTGGACATGGTATTTTTCTCCTTTGGTTCTCATCCTGATCCTACGGTTTCTCTACTTAGGGATGAAAAAGACAAGAACAACTCCCGAAGAAGTAAAATTTAACTGCCTCTTTGCTATTTTTGCCGCTGGTTTTGCTGGCATGGGACTGGAAATCATCCTCATTTTTGCCTATCAAAATATGTTTGGCTACTTGTACCAGCGAATTGGAATTATTGTCTCCCTTTTTATGGCTGGCTTGGCCATAGGAGCCCACATGATGAACCGATCCATGGGCCAAACCTCCCATAACTGGCTCAAACTGTTACTCGGGATAGAAACAACGATTACCGTCTATTCCCTTTCCCTTCCTTTTATTCTTGCTTCCCTCTTTCAGCTTCAAGGCAAAGGAGGAGTGGTTATAAGTGAATTACTGTTTATGCTCTTAGTGTTCGTTTCCGGCGGGTTGACCGGGGTAGAATTTCCCTTAGTGAATGGGATGTTGATAAGAGAAGGGGGTTCTTCTGGCAGGGTAGCTGGTTTGGTAGATGGATTCGATCACCTTGGGGCTTCCATGGGGGCAGCGCTGATTGGCACCCTTTTCATTCCCCTCTTGGGAACCACTCAATCATCCCTCTTTATTGCGGGCCTCAATGGAATCTCGTGCTTTTTCCTCGGTTATTTCCTGATTCGCAAGACCAGAAGAGCAGTTTTACTGGTTTAAACTTTTGACATAGCCCTATCTCTGTGTTACACGTTGCTTAATTATTATAACATCAGTGAAAAAATGCTGGATTTTTTGGAAATTTCTTGATAGGTTTTTTGCAACCTTAACCACCATATTTAACATTTTAAACCGCCTGTATATTTAGATATGCAACCGGAAGCCACTCAAACTCCAAAAAAAATATTAGTTGTTGATGATGAAGA
>JAZDOO010000051.1:0-2266 GCA_043798555.1 Pseudomonadota bacterium
TGGGAGGGGATGAAGGCGAAGCTGTTTAATAAAGACATACCGTCGGCCTTGGATTATTTCATTGACTTTTCAAAGGAGGTTTATCAACAAGCCTTTGGTGTCATTATCGATGATCTTCCCCAGATCATCTCGAATATGGAAGATATCGAGTCCATATTTATACGCGATCATACTGCTAAATACCGGATAAACCGCTTGCACAACATTGACGGAGTCCTTCAGACGATCACTTATTATATCTATTTCGTGAAAGATTTAGATGGGTTATGGAGAATTGACCGATTTTGAGCATAGTGCTATCTCTTTTTATGGTCTACCGATAAAAGAAAGGAACTTTGTTGGGTTTATTCCCTATCGTTCCCATTTGGAGTATTCACAGAAAGGGGTCTTCCCATGATGACACGATCTTTGGGGTTGATGGTGGGTTTAGTTTTGTTAGCTAGCAGTTGGTCAATGGCAAGTTCGGCAAGCTTATACTATTCCGATGGCCCATGGAAGGGGAAAATTATTGACGCAGAGACAAAGGAACCTATAGAGGGGGCTGTCGTGCTGGCTGTATGGCAGAAAATCTATGCGTCACCCACGGGTAATCACTCATATTTTTTTGATGCCATCGAAACCCTAACGAATCGAGAAGGGAGATTTTTCATAAAAGAGTTTGAGGCCATTAATATCCTCCCTGTTCTCAGACGCTTGGATGGCCCATGGTTCACAATATTTAAACCTGGGTACACACCTTTTGGGGCTAATTACGACTATTTTCACAAGTATTTCCCAAATAGTCCTTTAAAGGTAGATCGACATACTCTTACTGAGCTTTTTAAAAAAGGAGTCACTGTTGAGTTATTAAGACTGAAGACAAGGGAAGAGCGATTAATGTCACTTTCAAGAGCGGACCCGCTTGGAGCAGTGCCTGACGACAAGATGCCAACTTTAATGGATTTAATTAATCTTGAGAGGAAAGAGTTAGGATTGGACCCCATCCCCTTGAAGGGAGGAAAGTGAAAATGAGAGAAGTCAAACATTTTGGCCTGGTAATTTTTGTTCTCCTCTTAACGATATCTTCCGGAGCTTCTAATCTGTGGAGTCTGGAAAAAGCCACTCATGAGTTTCTGAACAGTGAGATTACTTTAAACTACTCGATCTTACCTGACGTTTTGGATAAGCAGCTTGGTTTACAACAGGGAATCATGGAGGTACTCGCAGGAAAGACTGTAGTTCGATGGCTTAAAGATGCTGGCAGATATGAAGATGAACCTGCCTATTCCCGGTCCTTTAATCATTTTCATGATCCATTACAGCCCTGGTATATTGCCGGTTTTGGGCACCCGGGTTCTCGCGTACGGGGAAACCGGTTTCCGCAACTTCACCAATTCCAAACGCGTGGTGAAGAGTCCGGATGATCTGAAAGGCTTGAAGATCCGGGTCATGGAGACCCCTCTCTACGTCACCATGGTAAAATCCCTGAAGGCGGATCCGACACCCATCGCGTGGCCCGAAACTTACACGGCCCTGCAGCAGAAGGTGGTGGACGGCCAGGAAAATCCCGTGAGCGTCATCCTCCAGGCCAAGTTCGCCGAGGTTCAGAAATACCTGACCCTGGACGGCCATACCTACGGGGCCGACTTCCTGATCATCAACGAGAAGGTCTTCCAGGGGTTGTCCAAAGAGCATCAGCAAATTCTGAAACGGGCGGCCATCGTGGCGGGTGCATGCGGGCGGGGCATCCAGCAGCTCAACTCCGCGGTGGGCATCTCGGAACTCAAGAAGCAGGGCATGGAAGTCTATTCGCCAACGGCCGCCGAACGCAAGGCTTTCATGCAGGCCACCCAGGGCCCCGTGATCGACTGGATGAAGACCCAGGTGGACCAGGCCTGGATCAGGAAGGTGCAGGCCGCCGTGACCAAGGCGGAAGCGGAACTGACCAAGTAAAACGGAGCCAACTCGTCGGGGGGCGGACCATTCCACCCCCCGATACTTGAGATTATCTCGTAAAAAGCATCAAATGTCTTGAAGTCGTCAGACTTATCTGGAGAAAGTTCTATGCACGGGCAATCCAATCTTCTTAGGCGCCTCAACAAGGTCCTGCTGTGGGTGATTTTTACCATGACGGCCGTGATGTTTATGACCATTTTCCTGCAGGTCATTTTCCGCTACATCCTGGCCCTGCCGTTTACCTTCTCGGAAGAACTGGCCCGTTACCTGATGGTTTGGATCGTCTGTCTCGGAGCGGCGGGGGCGTATGGAGAGGGCATGCACATCGGGG
>JAZDOO010000064.1:0-2503 GCA_043798555.1 Pseudomonadota bacterium
CACCCCTTCGTTCCGTCCCGGTTAGGACATCCCAGGCCAGCGTCCAAGATTACCTTCTGCACCCTTTCCCCAAACTTTTCCTTAAGAAAACGGTTAAATTGATAGTATCTCATAATTAAGGTGAGAAAATGTTTAAAAAAGGATATAATATTACACCAAATTGCTGGGAAGGAGAAGCTTGAGAAATGAAAAAAGCAGGACGATATGGGAAATATGGGGAACAAAAAAGGATCGAACGCTTAAAAGTAAAGCGTTTATCAAAACTAAGCTATCAGGAAAAACCGCATCAACCGGAAAACCGGAGGAAGAAAAAGGATACATGATTGTAGCATGCCATCAGCCGAATTTTTTACCCTGGATAGGTTTTTTCTACAAGGCCCTATTAGCCGATGTGCTGGTATTACTTGACGATGTTCAGTTTCCCCGGGGGTTTAACTGGGTCAACCGGAACCGGTTAAAAGGTGATCAGGGAGAACTCTGGTTTACGGTACCGTTATGGAAGAAGGGGAGGGGACTACAGAAAATTAACGAGGTGGAAATTTACGATGAACGGGGGTGGTCTCATAAACACTTCCACAGTATCCTTCAGAATTACGCCCATGCGCCCTATTTAGCTGACCATACTGACTTCTTAAAAGAAACTTATCAACGAACCTGGACGAAACTCATTGAATTTAACCTGGCAACAATAAGCTATTTAAAAAGTGTGCTTGGAATAAAAAAGGAGTTCATTCTTCAGTCTGCCCTGAGTGTTCAGGGTAAAGGATCAGATCTTCTTGTAAATGTTTGCAGGAAAATGGGGGCAGAAATTTATCTCGCTTCTATGGTAAGTAAGAAATATTTTCATGAAGAGGTATTTGAGAAGAACGGCGTCAGGATCGAATACTACAAATTTTATTCTCCAATCTACCCGCAGTTATGGGGAGAATTTATCTACAACCTTTCTTTTCTTGATTTGCTCTTAAACTGCGGAGAGAAAAGCATAGACCTCATCCAGGGTGAGTTAGGGAAGGTAACTAAGCCAGGAACCCGGCAGGGTGACCAGATAGGTTTCTGAGTAGTCAAGAGTATAATTCTCCCAATTGGATCCAAAATATATTCTTGTCCCTTTGGTATTAATTGTGGCAGATGCCTCAGCAAAGTAATTTTTTTCATCCAGGGGATTGAGCGAAATATAGGCATGGGTATGGGCAATTCTCCAGATCCTCGGATTTGATTTAAGCTCCACCAGGAAAAGCTGGTTGTCCATCCAGGAGTGACTTTCCCCAGGAGGCGGATTTTTTGCCCCATAGGTAGATACTAATACCCAACCGGGCGTTTGAGCGTTGTTCCCGGAAATGTGAAGCCCGATGTCCGTATTTACGTTGAAAGGAATTGCTACCAGTGGTGTTTCAACACCAGTATTCAAATCAACCATAGAAATATAGTCTGTCCTGACGTTCTGACAAACCAAAACATCTTTGCCATCCGCCGTGAGTGCAAAATCTCCATGCCCATTTGTTCCATCAGGAAGGGTAAGGATAGTGCTAAAGTCTTTCGAGAACACCTGAGGATACGTAAGTTCTGAATATCCCAGAATGCAGTGATTTCCAGACATGTCCATGCCTACCCAGTTAATATCATCGAGATAGGGAGGAGTCTTCTGACCAATAATGCTATCGGAGGTTTTATCATAGGTGATTACTGCCTGAGTGGTCCAGTTTGAATCTACCACCATAAAACACCAGTATCTCCTGTCTAACGAGGCATCGCCTTCCACACTGGTTCTGATTACAAAAGCAGAAGGGAATTCATTCTTAAAATCGTGAATGGTGGTTGAAACCTCTGAATCAATGTTGTAGCTTCTGAGTTCAGTTCCATACACATAATAGAATACCTTGGGGTTCGATGCATCCCATCTCGGTTCAGGTTCCCAGTCCCCCATGATGGTATGGGAAAGATTTTTTGCCACCTGAAAGGTGGCGGTGTCATAAAGATACCATGATGCGTAGTTGCCCCGCAAAATAACATAAGTGCCGTCGCTATTTTCCGGGTCGGCTTTGGCGTACTCGTTCTGTATGCCCGGGTCGGGATAACCATCGGTCGTTTTATCGGTGATTCTTGTAATGGTGGTGTGAAAATTCGGATCCTCAAAAGAGACCCCTTTTGCGGGGAGGGGTGAAGAAGAAGGTTCGTAAATTGCTGTTCCCATAACAAAGGGAAACGAAATGAGGCACGTCATTCCCGCAAGAGGCGGCAGGGTTTCAGTGATATCATCAGAGACCCAAACCACCAGTGTATATACTCCGGCCTGCGTGGGGGTCCAGGTAGCATTACTGTGAATGTCCCAGTCTCTTATGGGAGTCCAGGGACCATTCTGAAACTGGTACCAGTATTTGTATTGCAGGGGACCATTCCCTCCGGCGGCATCAGTATTTAAAGTGATTGAGGTACCGTTGATCTGGGGATAAGTCATGTCAGTAGTAAACCCGAGAATCTGAACCGGAGTGGAGCTATTTCCCGA
>JAZDOO010000072.1:0-11875 GCA_043798555.1 Pseudomonadota bacterium
CTCACCACCGGAGGCCCGTCAAAATACGATACGGTGGTATTTTTTACCACCGGCATTAAAGGACCAGTATGGGAACCTCGCATAAACCCTGCTACCAGGTGACCAATATTAAAGGGGGAGAGAACTTCTCCGGTGGCGGGAAAAACTCCCTGAACCCGGACGAGCATGACCGGGTCGTCCTTACCAGTATATTTCCCTGCAATATTATGGAGACGGGTGGTGCTTACCGCCACTGCAATTTCTCCCGTCTCCCGGGAATGGATTGATTCAACCACAAACCGCTCATTGTCACGCAATAAGGCAGCAATATCGTACAGATCTTCAGGCGCATTGAGCTCGATGACCTTATCTCCTTCAGTATATGATACATCCATAATAGTAAATTTAAATCCTTTACTCATACTCGGGGAGAGCATCAGCCCAGAATTATACATGGGGTCAGCAAACCCTAAATAAAGGGGAAGGTTATAGGCTCCCGGGTCAGTCTTATCCGCCGCAAATAATAAAAATGGCTCATTCGGGCGCTCTTCGAACTCCAGTTCCGCTACCGCAGGCCCCATCCCTTTTACATTCCCGGAAAAGGCATCCTTAAGGAGATCCTGTCCCGCACCGTAAAGGCCCTGTTCTTTTGCTATTTCAGTGCCGGCTAAAAAAGCCTCCCATGCCAGTTTATGGACCTTTTCATTCCCGGTACCTTGTTGATGGATAGAAAGGATTGCTATGTCATCTCCTGTATAACCTATGTAATAATCATTAACTATTCCTCCTTTATTATCATTGACATATTCTTCAACCCTTTCAATCAGGCGCTTGCTCGGCTTAAGATGCCCACCCACACTTCCTATATCTGCTTTTATCACGCTTATTGTAGTTTTCATGGTATCAAGCCTCCTTTCTAAAAAATTTGTTTAGTCAGGATTAACGGAAATCATGATACCACAAAAACAATGCAAAAAAAAATAGTCTTAGAGTTTCTAAGACTATTTTGAAGTACATAGAATTTTTGATGTCGTTACGCCGCACTGGTAAACCATTCGGGTACTGCCTTTACCACGGTTCGCACTATATCCCGATCGTGTTCGCTGAACGCCTCCCTGGCAATTAAGGCCTCAACTGTATTTTCCAGCACAATCATCTTACCCGCAGTGTGAATGATTGCCGGATAGTACTCGTTAACAAAGAACCTCTTGAGTCGAAAGCGCCTAATCTCATCATCGGCCATAGCCTTTACTGCATCCTCGATTTTGACTTTATCGAGGGCGCGCAATTCGGATTTCGGCGATTTCATTTTCATGGCTGTGGCTTCGAAGCTTTCAACACACTTAAAAGTAAGTTGCCAGTGCTCCACATTGCCAAGGGAGTTGATCATCAAGGTATTAGTGGCTATAAGACCTTGTCCGCGATCGATTTTTACTCCCTCAAGGGGTGGAAAAAAATAGTTATCGGAGATAGCACAGAAGGCACTCACTCCCCCGGCAAAGGGATTTTCCATGATATCGTTAACCGTGAAGAACGGTTTCTGCTCGAAACGTGCGTCCTGAAGGAGGATAAGTTCTTCCTCAGTGTAATGAAACCGTTCGTTCCATAGTTCCGCCGGGGAAAGATCTTTCCTGGTGAGGGAACTCTGGCTGGCGAGCATGCCTAAACTCTGTCCCCCACGCCAGACCAGGGGAATAGACCCAACTGCCCATTCCGGACTCCCTCCAATCTCACCGATCATGCTATGGAAACCCCGTCCATCGGGGAAATGGAGGCCTTCCAGTCCCATAACCAGAGCCGGGAAGAGGTCTCCGTCTTTGTCAAAGGGAGTGGCCACCCCAAGAACATTGAGCTTGTCCATAGCCGGATGGTGACGGGGACGATCCAGAAAATACGCCGTTATTTCAGAAAAGTCCTTTACCCCACATGCACTGGCAATAATCTGGACCTCTTCCTGGAGATCAGTTTCCCGGGGGTTAAACTCGGGGAACATAGCGCCCGTCATCCAACGCTCCACATAGATGTCGGGAAGGTGCCTTTTAAATCCGGATTCAGTAATAAAAAGAGCAGTAAGAGAGCTATGAATTCCCTTGACTGTTTTTCCAGTGCCATCAATCACGTCAGATCCCATGGAAAGCATGCTCACCTCTTTGCTAAGACCACGGCCATAATGGCTGCAGTGTTCCTCTTTTCCAAAGAGTGCACCCACCGGGATAGTGGGGTTACCACCCACTTCTATTCCAGGCTTAACCCGCACCCCCTCAGTAACTGCGCTCTCGATGATCACCTCCTCCCCCACGTCAAAAGTCTCGGTGGTAATTTGAAGCACCTCACTCATTACTTGAGCCGCCGTCCGATCGTTATACCGCTTGAACCGGTTTACCAGGGTCTTGGTTTGGAGATCCTTAGGAACATTATTCAAAGCGCCGAAACCATCAATCACCACTGCTGCCGCCGGGAGGGCTGCTGCTAAAATCACCGCCTGGCGGAGTTGCTTACTTCTGAATACCTCGAGATTGGAGCGCCCGTTAACCCGATCATCAATCACGAATACCGTACCTCCGGCAAGCTCAAGGCCGTAAAAGGAAAGTACTTCCTGGTGCCGTAAGTTGAACGTGGAAACTTTGTCCTTGCTCATTGGTATTGATTCGTAACGACCATTGTAAGTCAATCGTGCATCGGCTATGTTGTAGCGTAAGGGATTACCCATGGCGGCACCTCCATAATTAGTTCATCCTTCTTTAAAAAATGTCCTTCTCTCACTGCAAAGAGATCGAGCGGAAAATATATCAATTTTTTCTACTTAAGTAATCAGAATTATAAGAATAAAGCAAGCAAAATCACTTTGATCCTCGGCAGGGATACTTTTGAAGAGGGAAAATTAATTCTTGCAATACCCTTCGATAAAGGATAAAATTTAACGGGCAAAATCGGGATGTAAGCGGGAAAAGTTTAGAATTTGGTAGATAAAATTTTACCTTTATGTCTTTTTCTTTAAGACAGTCATTATAGCTAAGCCATGAGGCACCCCTTTTCTCCTCGGATATCCTTTGGTGGCCCAATTACTCCAGCCGTAACATTACTTCTGATTACCTTTGGAGTTACTTTTATTTTACAGCACCTGGGTGGAGAAAAGACTTTTTTTATCTTCGGACTTACCCCCCCGGTTGTTTGGAAAAATTTTTTTTTCTGGCAACTTATATCGTATATATTCCTCCACCGCGATATTTTTCACCTATTTTTTAATCTCTTAGGCCTTTATATATTTGGTTGTGCCTTAGAAAGACAATGGGGGCCATGGTTTTTTCTAAAATATTTTTTTATCTGTGCTCTCGGCGCTGGAATTACCACCTTATGTTTTACTCCGTCAGTGGCTATTCCCACGGTTGGAATTTCAGGAGCGCTTTTTGGAATTCTCTTAGCCTATACCTTCTACTATCTTGACCAAGACCTCTCCGCTACCTTTCCTTTTCCGGTCAGGATAAAATATTTGGTTCTCATTTATGGTTTTTTGATCTTCTATTTTACCTTTAGGAACAACGGAAGCATAACTAACTTAGCCCATTTGGGTGGGATGGTTTTTGGATTTTTCTACTTTAATCTCTATTCAGTTAAGCACGTTTTTATGAAGCAGATACGAAACTATAGGGCGATGCGCATCCGAAAACGCTACCGGGTCGTTGAGGGGGGTAAAAGTTTACGGAGAGATGTTAGGTAAATAACTTACGAAGAGACTTTAAACCTTCCAGTGTGTCAAGCATAACTTTTTTAAAATCCCCCCCTTCATCATTGAGGGGGGGCCTTTTTTCCTCCCTCGTCAATCCTTCTAACCGCTTTTTAGCACCAGCAATGGTATATTGTTCTTCATAAAGGAGGCGTTTTATTTCTAAGACACTGTCTAAGTCTTTCCGCTTATAGAGCCGATGTCGTGATTTCGTTCTGCTCGGTTTAATAAGTTTAAACTCAGATTCCCAATAACGTAACACATAGGGCTCCAGTCCGGTCAACTTGCTCACTTCGCTTATTCGAAAATAAAGCTTATCCGGAATGGTTTTTGTTTCTTTAGATTTGCTTGCTACTGTTTCTAAGGGTAAATATTTATCTCGGTTCATTGAGAATCTTCTTCAATATTGGGCTTGCTTTAAACGTTAAGACCTTTCGTGCCGAAATTTCAATCTCTTCACCGGTCTGAGGATTCCTTCCCCGGCGAGCACGTTTTTGTCGTACAACAAAATTTCCAAATCCAGAAACTTTTATTTTTTCTCCCTTTTCCAAGTTTTCTTTAATTAATTCTAAGACCAGCTCAACAATTCGTGCAGATTCTTCCTTTGACAACCCAACCTTTTCATAAATATCTTCCACAAGATCTGCCTTTGTCATTGTTTCCTCCTCCCTTTATTTTCTTAATTCTACATCCAAGGTACTCGTAAGATGAAAAAAAATTTTTTCATAAAGCTTATTTACTTCCTCATCAGTCAAGCTCTTGCCTTGAGCTTGAAACTTCATGCGATATGCCAAACTTTTTTTCCCACCACATATCGGCTCTCCCTGGTAAACGTCAAAGAGTCTTACCTCCTCTAAGAAACGAACCTTTGAATCCAAAATAGTTTTTTCAACAATCTTATTCTCTATACCGTTCTCAACGATTAAAGCAATATCCCGGTAGATTGGAGGAAACTTGGGCAAGGGTTTTGCTCGCTTGCTCTCTTTAGAACAATAATGAATTATTTCTCCAAAGTCAATCTCAAAAACAAAAATTTTTTTAAAAATTCCAAAATTATCAAGAACATGAGGACGCACCTCCCCTATCAGACCCACTGGCCGGTCACCAACAAAAATTCTGGAGGATAGACCAGGGTGAAAATAGGGGATAGAACTATCAGACTGAAACTGTATCCCCTGGATCGAAAGAACTTGGAAAATATTTTCCGCAACTCCTTTTAGATCATAGAAATCTACTTCTTCTTGAGGATAATTCCATGATTCCTCGGTTCTTAAGCCACACATTAATACTCCCAGCATGTAGCTCTCTTGGGGGAGAGGAGAATTTTCATTCTTAAGAAAAGTCCTTCCCAGTTCGAAAAATTTCAGGTTCATATTATTATGGTTAAAATTTTCCGCTACTGTTTGCAATAAACCAGGAAGAAGGGTGGTCCTAAGGATGGATTGATCGCGGGAAAGCGGATTGGATATAGAAATATGTTTCCGGAACGAATGCCCTTCTGGCACCTGAAGCGCTTCAATGTTCTCTGGAGCAATAAAACTATACGTTGTTACTTCAAAGAAACCACTATCCGCCAATAATGATCGGACAACTCTTCCTTGAATAAATGCTGACTTTCCTTCCTCTTCACTGACACTCATCTTAGGAAGGGTAACCGGAATGTGTTCGTAGCCATGGATTCTCGCTATTTCCTCAATAAGGTCAATGTCCTCTTTAATGTCCCCTCGGTGAGGGGGAACTGTAACTAAAAATGTTTGGCCATCCCCTGGTTCTGCTGGAATCTGCAGTCGTTCAAGATAACTGAGCATCTTTTCAGGAGCAATATCAGTTCCTAAAATACGATTTACTTTCCGGGGCTTAAGTGCAATCGTACGGAGCGAAGCAATCGGATGGGTGCAGACGTCTACGACTCCCCGGGCAACATTCCCTCCGGAGAACGTTGCAATTAACTGAGCGGCTCGATTGAGAGAAGCGACGACGGTCTCTTGATTAATTCCTTTTTCAAACCTTAAAGAAGATTCGGTTTTGATACCTAATTTTTTTGAGGTTTTACGGATATTCCGGGGGTTAAAATAAGCGCTTTCTAAAAGCACGGCAGTAGTATCTTCCGTTACCCCAGTATTGAGCCCACCCATGATTCCTCCAATAGCTATATACTTAGAAGCATCACAAATCATCAGAGTTTCTTCATCCAGACTCCGTTCTTTATCATCAAGGGTGGTAAAGGTCTCTCCCGGACACGCAGTTTTGACGATTATCTTACCCCCATCTAAACGGGAATAATCAAATGCGTGCATGGGTTGTCCCCACTCAAGAAGAATATAATTAGTCACATCCACCACATTATTTATGGATCGGATACCAGCCAGTTCCAAGCGACGCCTCATCCAGAGGGGGGATGGCTGAATGTTAACATGGGAAACATAACGGGCAGTGTATCGAGGGCAAAACTCTGGAGCTTCAATAGTCACCGTAATGAACTCCCCCACATCTTTTTCTTTCTCTTCCACCGCAACTGGGGGGATGGAGAGCTGGGTGTTAAGAAGTGCCGCCACTTCTCGCGCGATGCCGATCATGGAGAGACAGTCTGCCCGATTTGGGGTAAGATCAATCTCCAACACATAGTCTCTCAGCAGTAACGCCGAAGCTAAGTCTTTTCCGGTTTCTAATGCCAAGGGGAGAATCATGATGCCGGTAGATTTTTCTTCCAGCTTCAGCTCCTCTTCTGAACAGAGCATCCCCTCGGAAGTAATCCCCCGGATATTTGATGCCTTGATGGTTATACCATTAGGAAGTGTTGTTCCTAGCGGAGCAAAAGCCACCTTGTCTCCCGGCTTCATATTTGTTGCTCCGCATACCACAGTGAACTTCTTTTTGCCGTCAAAAATCCGGCAGAGAGAAAGCCTCTGAGCATTAGGGTGAGCAGAAATGTCTTCAATTTTTGCAACCCGGATTGGTTCCAAGTTTTCTCCCGCACTCACAAGGTTAGAAACCTCTAATCCTGCCATTGTGAGACGATGGGAAAGTTCTTCCGGAGAGATTTCAATCGGGACATATTCTCTTAACCAGTTATAACTTACTAACAATCCAGCGTCCTTTTAAACAGTTGGGTGATGATAAATCTGACTCCTGTCTCCTGCCTTCTCTTTTAGAATTGCCTTAAGAAACGGATATCATTTTCAAAGAAAAGCCGGATATCATCAATTCCAAATTTTAGCATCGCAATCCTTTCAATCCCCAATCCAAAGGCGAATCCGGTTACTCTTTCAGGATCATAACCTACCATGCGAAAAACCGCTGGATTCACCATTCCCGCACCTAAAATTTCCAGCCAGCCAGATTGAGAACAAACCCGGCATCCCTTTCCTTCGCACATAACACATTGGATATCTACTTCCGCACTCGGTTCAGTAAAGGGGAAAAAACTGGGCCGGAAGCGAACGGGGGTGTCAGGAGCAAACATTTTATGAATAAAAACGGTTAAAACCCCTTTAAGATCTCCGAAGGAAACCTCTTCATCTACAAGGAGTCCTTCCACTTGATGAAACATCGGGGTATGGGAAATATCCGAATCGCGCCGGTAAACTTTCCCCAGACAAATAATGCGAACTGGTGGGGATTGCCTTTCCATAACGCGTACCTGGACAGGGGAGGTATGGGTGCGGAGCAAGACTTCATCCGAAATATAAAAGGTATCATGCATGTCTCGGGCCGGATGATCTTTGGGAATATTAAGGGCTTCAAAATTATAGAAATCCAATTCTACTTCAGGCCCCTCGGCCAAACTGAACCCCAGGGAGGTGAAAATCTCCACAACCTTTTCAGTGATCTGCGAAATAGGATGTTTAGCCCCTAAAGGAAGACGGCGACCAGGTAACGTTACGTCAATCCGTTCACGGGAAAGTTTTGCCTGCCTTTCTTGCCTAACAAATGCCTCAGTAGCTTCGGCTATCTTTGACTCGAGGTCACTTTTCAGGGTATTAGCGAAGCTCCCTACCAAAGGTCTTTCTTCATTTGGTAAGTCTTTCAGGTTCTTAAGAATAGCAGTTAATATCCCCTTCTTCCCCAGATATCGAATCCGAATCTTCTCCACCTGACTTTTGTCGGTTGCTTCCTTAAGTTCTTTTTCCGCTTCGAGTCTAATGTTATCTATCGTATCCTTTACCATATACTCATCCATTCAGGCAAAAAAACACTACGCAGTAGCATAGGTACGAATCTTACCTTTGTTATTGTGCCAGAAATGTAAAGCACCAGAATTTAGAAGACCCTAATCAGAGGGAAATGTTAATTGATATGTTCCCTTGCAAGAGCAGCAATGCGGGAAAAATTTTGGGGATCGCTGACCGCTATGTCAGCCAAAATCTTTCTATCGAGGATTACATTTGCTTTTTTTAATCCCATAATAAACCTACTGTAAGAAAGATTATTGATTCTGGCTGCGGCATTTACTCTGGCAATCCAAAGATTCCTAAACTCCCGTTTTTTTACCCTTCGATCTCGATAAGCGTACTTCAGAGCCCGGTCAACTGCTTCCGTCGCACTCCGATAAAGCTTGCTCCTCGCCCCCCGATAACCTTTTGCAAGCTTGAGAATCTTTTTACGTCGTCTTCGTGACGCTACGTTATTGGTAGCCCTTGGCATAGTCTCTATTCCTTTCCAATTATCTTTTACTGTCGTTATATAAAATCCCCTCTGACTCCCCTTTTAAAAAGGGGAGAACCTTAGTATCCCCCTTTGCTAAAGGGGGATTAAGGGGGATTTTGCTTACTTCATTGTAACCAAGAAGTCATGGATGCTACAATGATAAAAAATCGCAAAAATTATTTATACGGAATAAGACGTCGAATATTCTTAGCATCTCGTTTATGAATTAACGTCGTTTTCCGAAGATTGCGTTTTCTTTTTGCTGGTTTTTTTGTGAGTATGTGACTCTTGTAAGCTTTCTGTCGCCGTATTTTACCTTTACTCGTCAGACGGAAACGTTTCGCAGCCCCTTTGTTCGTCTTTAATTTTGGCATTCCATTACTCCTAATGTTCCTGTTCCTAAAATTAAAAAAATACTCCCTTCACCCACTTCAGGTGTACAAAAACATTCCTCTCCCCCTCAACATGATCTTCTTTATCGGAAGCCCGAAAAGTTAACTCACGTCTTAGGAGCCACAACCATGTTCATAAAACGGCCTTCAAGCTTCGGTTCCTGTTCGATGACTCCTTGATCCTTAATTTCCTCGATGATCCGATTCATCATTTTCTTACCCAACTCAATGTGAGCCATCTGCCGACCTCGAAATTGCAAGGTAATTTTGATTCTGTTTCTACTGCTCAAAAATCTCTTGATATTTCGAAGCTTTATATTGAGATCATGGTCTTCAGTATTTGGCCGGAGTTTAACTTCTTTTACAGTGATAGTGGAATGGGTTCTTTTCTTGCGCGCTTCCTGAGCTTTCTTGTCCTGCTGGTATTTATATTTCCCATAATCCATTATTCGGCACACCGGGGGATGGGCATCCGGTGACACTTCTACTAAATCTAAATCTTGTTCCCCAGCAAGCTTGAGCCCTTCTTGGGGAGGCATGACTCCCATCTGTTTCCCCTCTGCACTGATCACCAGAACCTCTGGGCAACGGATATCACTGTTTATTCGGGTCTTATCTTTGTTAGTTTGAAATTTTTTAATAACTATATCCTATCACCTCCTCTCCTACAATCTTCGTTTCAGCCCTCACACTATGTAAAAAAGAGTCTAAATCCTGGCATCCCAAGTCTTTCCCCTCTCTGGTTCGCGGAGAAATACCCTGATTCTTAACTTCTTTATCTCCAACAACCAACATGTAAGGTATTTTTTTCAGTTGAGCTTCTCTAATCCTTAGTCCCAGGGTTTCGTTTCTAAAATCTTTTTCCACCCGGTAGTTGTTGTGTTTGACTTTTTGATATACCTCCTCACTGTAAGAATGGTGGCGCTCCGTGATGGGAATGATAACCATTTGGACCGGAGCAAGCCAGCAAGGGAAAGCACCTCCATAATGTTCAATCAATACTCCTAAGAAACGCTCGATTGCCCCAAAAATTACTCGATGAATCATTACTGGGCGATGACGCTCACCGTCCGGTCCAATATACGTCAGATCGAACCGTTCGGGAAGGGTAAAGTCACATTGAATCGTGGAGCATTGCCAGGCTCTCCCTAAGTTGTCATTTAATTTTACGTCAATTTTAGGACCATAGAAGGCTCCTGCCCCTTCGTCAACTGAAAAAGGAATATTATTTTCTTGAAGCACCTCCATCAGTGCCTTGGTGGCAATTTCCCAATCCTCATCTTTGCCTATGGATTTTTCTGGTCGAGTGCTTATTTCCATTTTATAGGTAAAAGCAAACACCTCCATAACATCCCTTACAAAGTCAATAACCCCTTTGATTTCCCCTTTAAGCTGTCCGGGAGTACAGATGATATGGGCATCATCCTGGGTGAATTCCCGAACCCGCAGCAAACCATGAAGTACACCGGTTTTCTCGTGACGGTGAACCGTACCCAGCTCAAAATACCGAATCGGTAATTCACGGTAACTACGAATTGCCGATTTATAAATTAACATATGAGCCAAGCAGTTCATCGGCTTTAGACCATACACCTGGTTATCAACTTCAGTAAAGTACATATTCTCCCGGTAATTGTCCCAATGGCCGGATTTCTTCCATAACTCTATTTTAAGGATTTGGGGCCCCTTCACGATCTGGTAGCCACGTTTCAGATGTTCTCTTTTTTCAAAATCTTCGAGAATGGTTCGTAATAGCGCCCCCTTAGGATGGTAAATCACCAGGCCTGCACCTGCCTCATCCTGAATGCTAAAAAGATCAAGCTCTTTGCCCAGCTTACGATGATCCCGTTTTTTGGCTTCTTCCAGTCGCTGAAGATAAACCTGCAGTTCCTCATTACTGGGAAAGGAAGTACCGTATATCCGCTGAAGCATCGGATTTCGCTCATCACCCCTCCAATATGCGCCGGCAACGCCCGTAAGTTTAAAAGCTTTAACCCAACCGGTTGAGGGGAGGTGCGGTCCCCGGCAGAGATCAACAAAACTTCCCTGGGCGTAAAGGGAGACGTTACTATCCTGGATGTCTTGAAGGAGTTCCACCTTAAAAGGTTCATTCCGGTCCTGGAAAAACTTAAGTGCTTTTTCCCGCTCCATTTCTTCCCGGACAATAGGGAGATCCCCTGCAATTATTTCTTGCATTTTCTTTTCAATTTCTTCTAAATCCTCGGTAGTAAAAGGCCGGCTATAGTCAAAATCATAATAAAATCCGTTCTCAATCGCGGGACCAATGGCAATTTTTGCTCCCCTAAATAGTTTCTGCACTGCCTGAGCCATGACGTGGGAAGTGCTATGGCGCAACATGGTGAGTCCTTCCTCAGAATCCATTCTCACCATGTTCAATACTCCTCCCTCGGTTATTGGGGAAGTACGATCAATGAAATGGTTATTCATTTTTGCCCCGATAATTACTTGGTCCCCATCCCCTTGCGTCAAAGAAAGAATCTTATCAAGGGTTATTCCTTTGGGAAACGCTTTAATAGACCCATCAGAAAAGGTTATATGAATGCTGTCTTCCACCCTTCCTCCGGTTTTATTAACAAAATACTTTTCTTAATGCAAGAAGAGGCATCATACATGGATGGTCAGTCATGATGCCCCCCCAGAGAATAACTATATGACGTCCTTTTTGCTTTTTAACCTGCTCGACAGTGACTTTAATAGTTAACCTTAACCCAGGGAAATAGGCACGGGCGGTTTCGAACCGCCGACTTCTACCGCGTCAAGGTAGCGCTCTCCCCCTGAGCTACGTGCCTAAAATATTTTATACAAATTTGTAGTATTTAATTTTTACTCATTCTATTTTAATTTGTCAAGATGTCAAGAAAATTATATTATTATCATATCTTAGTAATTTTCATTCCTCAAAGGGAATAACGTATGGGAGAAATAAAAAGCACCTTAGATCTGGTAATGGAAAAGACCAGGAATTTTACCCTCACGGAAGAAGAAAAAAAACGTCTGCGACAAGATGAGATTACTCGCCGAGGAGAAGCTTTCGCTCGCCGCTACTATAATGAAGAAATTACTGCCTCCCAATTATGGGCGGAAATAACCAAAGAAAAAACTGAAGACCAAG
>JAZDOO010000076.1:0-12417 GCA_043798555.1 Pseudomonadota bacterium
CGCCTTTATAATATTTGAAGGGCTCCTCATATCCACTCTGCACCCAAATGCATACTGGGTATTGCTATGAGGAAGGGGAACGTTAACCCCTTTATACGGTCCCTCATCCGCTTCCACAACCAACCGGTCGCACTGGATGGGGCAATGAGAGCAACCATCCTGAGATTCTCCCGTTTTTCTCCACTGAGCGAAGGCTATAGAGGAGCTTTCGATGTTGGGGTAATAGTCATCCTGGGTATTCCTGAAAGGGAAAATGGACGCATTGTTTGCTGGCGTTTGGTAGGCCCCAATAGTGCCCACCTCTCTAAAAGCCTTGGTCAGCCCGGCATTTAGTATCTTAGGCTTGATCTTTTGCAGCACTCCCTCAAATCGTGCGACATCAGCTATGGACACTTTTTTTGTACCCCTTACGGCAATAGCTTTTAGATTTTTGGAGCCCATGATTGCTCCAACTCCGCCTGACCCTGCAGCCCGGTGTTGATTAATGACTACGATGGCCATTGGTACCAGATTTTCCCCGGCAGTTCCAATCGCTGCCAGTTGGACATGAGGATCGCTAAGTTCCGAGCGAATAATATTTCCGGTCTCCCATACATCTGCACCCCACAGATGGGCTGCTTCTCTGAGTTCAATTTGTTCATTATGAATATGTAAATAAACCGGTTTTTCTGCTTTGCCTTTAACCACAATATAGCTCCAGCCAGCATGTTTTAGTTCAGAAGCAAAGTATCCACCCGCATTAGCCCAATTAACCCCATTCGTGTTACAGTTTTTTGATTCGATACTTAAGCGACCTGCACCAGGAAAATCGGTGCCGGTAAGTGGCCCGGCACAAAATACCAATATGCTTTCCGGATCGAGCGGTTTGATTTCAGGTCTCATTTCATTAAAGAGAATCCAGGCACCGACCCCACGTCCGCCAATAAAGCGTTCTTCGTATTTTTCTGCGCTTTCTTCCGAAATAGTTTTGGTAGACAAATCAATTCTCACTATTTTCCCGGCAATAGCTCCCATTTTTTGTTCTCCTTTTATTTAACAACCACTCCCTTTTGGCTAAAAGCGCTGCTCCTAAGGAAGCGGTAATTTGAGGCTGTTCAGGAACCAAGACTTTTCCCCCGAGTTCCTCTTCGATTGCTTTCACAACCCCGACATTCTTTGCCACACCCCCGGTTAAGCAGATAGGCTTCTGGTATCGTATCTGAGCTGCACGACCCATGCTTATAATTCTTTTGGCGATTGCCCGATTTAACCCATAGGCGATATCTTCTCTTCCCTTATTTGCGGAGAGATAGGAAATTACCTCCGATTCGGCAAATACTGTGCAGACACTGCTCAAGGTGCAAGGATTCTTACTTTTTAAAGAAAGGGGTCCCAGCTCTCTAATGTCCACATTTAGGATTCTTTCGGATAAGACCTCCAAAAATCTTCCAGTGCCAGCCGCGCACTTATCATTCATCTCAAACTTCCTGATTCTTCCCTCCTCATCCAGCTCGATGATTTTACTATCCTGCCCGCCAATATCAATAATAGTCCTGATGTCAGGAAAGAGCACTTTGGTTCCTTCAGCATGGCAAATGATTTCACTTACTGCTTTGTTGGTAAAGCTAAGGGAATTTCGGCCGTACCCGGTGGAAACAATATACTCTACCTCCTCCTTTGATTTTCCGGTTTGTTGGAAAGCCATCTCAAGAATTTTTCTTCCGCACCCCTCACGATCATACGTTGTTGGTGTCATGGCAAAGGCTAAAATCGTACCACTCCTGTCAAGGATTAAAGCCTTTGAGGTCACTGATCCTATATCAATCCCCACAAGCATTCCCTTAACCAGCCTTTCGCATCTTGATGATCTCGCATATGCTTTCTATCCTTGTTCTCAGGGCTTCAGGGCTATAGTCCCGATCTTCCCAAAAATCTCCTTCAATGTAGAATACCGGAAGCTTGGTTTTTTCTTCCACCATTTTGGCCAGTAGCCGGTTGTCGCTTCCCAGCCAGCGGTCAAAATCAAAAAAGCCAAGGACAACTCCGTCAAAGCCGTATTTTTCCAGCCTTTCGCAGATTTGATCAGCTTTATAGCCTGCATTAACAGTGACTGACCCTTTTAGCCAGGCTTCAGCTGATGCCAGGTAAGGATCTTCAAACCGGGGTGGCACCAATTGCTTCTCCGTCGGCCCGCCGGGCATGAGTCCTACACCGTTTTCCGCGAACATTTTTGCAATCCATGGCTGGCAGTAAGGCATGATCTCATACATCAGTCTTGGTGCGCCTTTGGGCAATACGCCTTCTTTTTTAGCCACTCTTTGTTTGACTTCCTCTGTGGCAATATCCAGCGCCCTCCCCATGGGTTCAAGCCCGGTATTAAAGGGCATGTCCCGGGGCATCCCCAAGATAAACGTTTCGATTCCCCCAAAAGGCTGGGGATCAGCAGCGATGAGCTCCCTCAGTTCCGCCATTCGATTTACAAAACTCTGTCGCAGATTGAACGCCTCGGTGATCTTTTCCTCAGGAACCCTGATTCCCACTTCTTTCTGGACAAATTCAAACCCATCCCGCATCTGATGGGCTAAGTACTCCACCCGCTCATCTACCTCATCCTCCACCGTGCCCAGGGGCTGATCGTGAGGAAGGCGGGTAACATAGGTCTTCCACTCTGGATCATAATACTCCTGAATAAATTCATCAGTCTTGGGCCCTTCATCACAAACAAAACCCCATATCCAGCTTACGTCAGGTGAGGGAATAATTCCCCATTTTCGGGCGGTGTACCGTGCTTTGTTCAGGGCACAATGGCGGCAGCCGTAAGATATTCCTGCTTGTTCAGCTTCCTCTAAGCAAGGGTTAAGTTTATGAAAAAGGCCTTGCAGGAATGCCACCAAAAACAAATCGGGAAACCCCACGTAGACTTTATCGGGTGCAGTCAATTTGAGGGCATAGTAATATACTGACATTGCCGGGAGAATGCCATATACAATCTTTACCCCCTTCTTTTTATACTCCGGTGTTTTGGTGAGATCTACCGTCTCTTTTACAATACACCCTAATGATTTCCTGACGCTTTCCAACTGGATGTCAAACTGGGTGGGGATCCATTCTTCAGTGGCATAGGTTACATCGTCTCTGGTGAGACCAAGCTTTTCACAGGCATTGCGCAACTCGGGTAAGTATCCTGGGATTTCGTCTTCCTCAAAGCCTGTTATGCGTAAAAATTCGCTATACATATCCGTTGACATTATCGTTTTCTCCCTCACTTTTTGATGGATTCAATGAATCCTTCGATTCTTGTTTTTAGCGGCCCCATTGCTTCCCGGGCATATTCGTATGAGGATTCGAGCCTGAGGAAAGGAATGTTCATTTCTTCCATGGCTTTGGCGATGACCGCGCCTTCCATGTCGTAGATTTCTTCAAACGAAAGCTGATACCATACCACCCCATCAACGTCAAACTCCTCGATGAGTTTCTTTAGAAAATCAACCCTTTTCCTCCACGCTGGTTGAAATATGGAGGGGGGAATCCGTTCCAGGAAATAGGTTTCTCCTAAGTTTTTCAATAAATCGCCTTCGGTCTTAACCTTCCAAAGGCACTGCCTCATTCCCTCATCAAGGAATTCGGTAACGATTACTCCTCCCGAATCCTCAATGAGCTTCGGGACCACGTAATCACCTATTGCTACCACATGACCAGCGAGAAGGACCCGGGGGGCTTCCGCAGAAAATGATCTTTCGCCTTGCTTCATCTGGTTATAGAGATAACCGAGTTCTTTCAAGAGATTATCCGGCTCGCAATAAAAGGAGTAATGATTGAGGCGAATAAAGTCATATCCTCCCACAGGTGGGGGTTGCTCTTTTCGTAGGAGGTTAATTTGATTTAAACGGCCTCTTATCTTGTTCATTGATTCAATGGATTCACGGAGTTTTTGATCCGAAATGGTATTCCCGGTGAGATCCTCCAACGTTTCTTTTAATCTGGCTAACCCTTTATAGTAGTATTCTACCGAGAGATTCTTTTTCCAGTCAGGGGGAATCCCTATCCTCACTGTTGGCAAATTAAAGTATTCCAGTAAATCGGCCAATCTGCTCATGTGACAGTCATCACATTGCGCCACAATAAGATCAAGCATGGGAATCACTGGGTCGAGACCCAAAAGATGATGCCCAATTTGGGCACGGGCAAAGGGGCTTACAAAACGAAGCATATACGGTAATACTGCTTCTGTTGGTTCCGGCTCTCCTCCCCGGCAAATCAAGAAAGGTTTTGCCCCCGCTGCATAGATGATCTCCTCTGGGATAAATCTCCCGGTATAACCAATAATCTTTACTCCCTTCGCTTTTTCACTCCTCAGTTTTTCTGGCCAGATCCGGACATTTTTCGCGAGATTACTTATTTGATCATGAAGGTCCATGGGGATCTCCTCTTAATCATTTTGTTCTTTTCTTTGGCTGTTCACTCTCATAGGGTTAAGCCTTTTTTTCTCCTATCGCTTTATTTTTGAAATCCTTTTCGAATTCATCGAGAGAAGCCAGTAAGAGAGAAGCAGTAACCCCAAAGGAAGGGCCCCCGCCAAATACCATGGCGACGCCAGCTGCCTCCAAGATTTCCTCCCTATTACAACCAGCCTGGAGGGCATTATAGGCATGATAAACAATGCAATCCTCACATCGGTTATACATCGCTATCCCTATGGAGATTAACTCCTTTTCTCTTACGGTTAGTGAGCCCTCCTTTTGGGCTACTCCGGTGAAATTAAAAAACGCCTTCGTTGTCTCAGGCATTTCCTGGTATAATCTTTCGGTACCTTTTTGAAAACGTTCTAAGCGCTCTCTGGGATGAAACATTGCCTTTCTCCTCCTTTATTGTCTCTTTTGGGAAATGGGAAAACCTCGTCTTCAGTATGATAAATCCAAAATTCGATACCTAAAACCTCCGCCTTGCAGGCGGTGGAGACTTCACTTTTCTTATTATATCCATCATGATTTGTTAAGAGTAAAGAAAAATTTCTTTCCGGAGAGATTATTCCTTTAAAATCGTAAGAAAAACAGGATCCTTCTGCAGCATCAAAAACGTCAATGGTGTTTATGGCGATGAAGCCTTGACAAATATGGGGTTGGTATCCTACATTATGGATCAAGAAAATTGCAGAGAGAGCTTTGAATTTTTCAGAATTTGGTTAGAGTTCTTTTTTATACCCCTTTTCTGATGAAAAGCAGGTACTATTCATCACACGACACGATTAATGGACGATCAAAATACTTTTATGGAGGCATTTTTAAATCTCCAGACCGGATATTCTCCGGAATTGATCAATGATTGTTAATGGTTCCTTAAATTTTACCTCCCGTTTTTCGTTTTTTGGTATCCACCTCCTTTCGTTCAGGCGGTGCTGAGGATTTTTACACCCCTGGTAATGTTGAAGGCCATTTGACGACACATGACCTCAATGAGGTTCTTGATGATCCTGGTAAACCGGGCCCGGAAGGCCCCATCGTGCAGATGGCTTAAACCGAAGTATTGTTCTACGATATAACGTTTCTTAGCGATCTGTTTGTTTCGCTCTTTCTCATAAGCCGTTAGTCTTGTGGACCGGGTATCCTTCCTCATGATGCCATCAGCAATCTTGTTCATGGCAAGAAACTGTCGGTTCGGTTTTCCAGAGTATCCCTTATCAGCATAGACCTTTCCGACCTGTCTGCGTGCGGGCACGCACAGGCAGATCGGTTCTTCAGTATGACGACTGGCAGCGACACAGTATGGAAGATACTGACTGTCATGAACGGAAGCCGGGGTTATGTCGGTGGCCAGAACAAAACCGTGATTCGTATCTACCGACCTGCCTGTTGCAGACAGGTGTATGTTCTTTTTGACCATAATGAGGCTCGTTATTCTTCACCGTCCAGTCCGATTCTAAGTCCCGGGAGAATTTGAGAGGTTTACCGTTCTTGTCCAGCTTGCCTTCCGGAGTTTCTCTCTTTTCTCTCCGCTTTTGGATCTCATCATTGCTGAGAGGGTGACTGGCAGACTGGACTAACCGGGCATCGATGGCAATCCCTTCGTTGATGGTTAAACCATTTTGAGAGAACTGAAGAAGGACAGCGTTGTTAATTTCGGTCATGGTGTTCTTGGATAAGCAACTTCGGAATCTGCAGAAGGTGGAATGATCCGGAGAAGGTTTGTCGAAGGAAAGTCCCAGAAACTTCTTGAAAGAAATCCGGTCGTTGATCTGGTTTTCCAGTTCCGGATCGGAGTCGATACGGAACCACTTCTGCAGAAGTAAAGCCTTCAATAGCATCATGGGGGGATAGGCACCTGTCTGCGTGCAACGCACAGGCAGATCGGAACCTTCGCTACTGGTTCCTATGGTATAATGTTTCATCAAGATAGTTTCGATCTGGGGCCACTTGATGATCTTATCGATCTTTTCCATCATTTTTAGGGAGCGGTTGTGTTTCATAGAGCTTTTGAGATCCGCTTCGGCAAAAGTCATATTTCTTTCGGTCTTTTTGTATCCCATTTTTCCCTCCTCAGTAATATAATTTGATGGAGAAAATATGGCCGAAAAATGATGAATTGTCAATTAAAATCAAATATTTATTTTAAATTTTGCCATGTTTTTTAGCGAGGATTTCTCTATGGATAATTTTGGATTTCGAACTCTGCTTTCGGAATCTCTCAGGTCAGTTCCGTTAGAGGTAAATCGTCTCCAATTGTAATTTTGTGGTAGTTGTGCAAAGCTCTCAAATAGTATACCATTTTTATCTTATTTTTCAATAAGTTATTTCTTTTTTTAACCATTTTTTATATAATAACAAGATCGGATTTGGTAACTTTTTAAAGCAAAATCTGTTCCGAGTTATCGGACAACCTCCTTAGTGCAGGCGGTATTTTATTTTGTTAGTGTAGAGTTAGGGAAGAAGCTAAAACTCACTATTCTCCTTAAGAAGATATGTGAGAAGGCGAAGAGGTTCTTCGAGATACCGGATTTTCGTCACTATGCCATTGCTGATGGGATTTATAAGATACTCTTCTCTTCCAAAACCGGAATACTCCCTAATCAGGTGCAGAAGGAAGATAAGCAGCAATTACTCTTACCTTTTGCCATTCAGTTTTGTTAAAAATTTTGGGGAAACTCCAGTGAACCGAACTGTTATATGTATTTCTTGTTCCATCACGGTCTCTTTCTCTTGGTTTTTGTTTGGAGAAAAACTAACCATAGAAAGATCGTGATTTAATCAACTATGAAACCATGTAAACACTTTTGAACGATACCAATTTATTTACTTTTCTTTGATAAAAAGGTACAATGTGAAGTATCCTTCAAGCAGTAGTGATTTCTACCTTTAGGATTGTAGAATCTTTCCAAGAAAGGAGCTCCTCATGCCAGCAAAAGCCGAATATAAAAAGAAAATACCCGTCCCTCCCTATCCTGGGTCCCGGGAAAAAGGCAAGGAAAGTCTTGTTAGGGTGGCTGCCCTTCAATTTGAGCCCCACATTAGTGATAAAGCCTATTGCGTAAATGAAGGGCTAAAACTCATCGAAAAGGCAGGGAGACAGGGAGCAAAACTAATGGTCCTGCCGGAGCTATGTAATACCGGATACATTTATAATTCGCGCGAAGAAGCCTTTGCCCTTGCCGAACCAGTGCCTGAGGGCCCCACAACTCAGGAGTGGATCAAAATGGCGAAAAAATATGACGCCTATATCTGTGCTGGGGTCACTGAGCGGGAGGGCATCCGCCTGTATAATTCGGTTGCGGTCGTGGGGCCCGATGGTCATATTGGAACTTACCGGAAGACCCATCTCTGGAATGAAGAAAAACTCTGGTTTGAACCCGGAAATCTTGGATTCCCGGTGTTTGAGCTTCCTTTCGGTAAGATTGGTTGCCGCATATGTTACGATGCATGGTTTCCTGAAGTTACGGCAATTTATGCAGCCCAGGGAGCTGACATCATTTGTGACTCAACCAACTGGGTAGTGGTCGATCCCCTCCAGACCCTTAAAAAACCAACTGCTGCCTATACTGCCCAAGCACTCTCGCTCATGTATTCAGTTTTTACTGTCTGTGCGGACCGGGTTGGAATGGAAAGGGACTGCACTTTTATTGGGAATAGCTGCATAATTTCCCCCATTGGAGATTTCGTTGCCGGTCCTGGTTCCCCAGATAAACCTGAGATCGTCATGGCTGAAATCAACGTGGTATCAGCCCGTTACCGTAATTGGTCTGAATTAAATAGCCATTTCACCGATCGCCGGACCGATCTTTATGACATGTATTTAGGGTATGACCCTGAAGCTAAAAGGAAATCAAGATAGAGAAAGGAGGAAAGCTATGAAAGAGAAGAAGGGGTCACCATTACTTGCCCTTATGCAAAAGTATGCGAAGGAACTTAAGCTGAGTCTTAAGGATCTTTTTATTGCTTCGCTGGGGTCCATGTATGCTCACGTTTACTATATCTGGCGCACTTTCAAGCCTGCTTTAGGATTTGAAAAGGCGCTGGACACCTACGGCACGGTATGGGATGCTTTTGCTGTCGTCTCTTTCCAGGCAGGGATGCAGGCTTTGGGAGTGAAGACCATCAAAGACCTTCCTACCTTCGGGAAGATTGTTCAATTCTGCTTCACTGGGGTGCCTGCGCTTTATGAAATCAAAAGAAATGAGCCTGATGAACATGTAGGGCAGATACTCTGGTGTGCTAACCCTGCTTATGGACCTGCCGACCTCAGGTTTAACCGGAATGACTACTATCGCCAAGAGATTCACCTGACCTTTACATACCTGCGGACTCTTATCGCTGAAGCTAAAAAAGTGGGCCTTACCGAGGATATTGAAATTGAGATCCCCACTGGTCGTTGCCGTGATGGTTCAGCTTGCGCCTGTCAGATCATCTTAAGAACTCCTCGGGCCAATAAGTACCGACCGCTGCCGGAATTACAATACCGTTTTATCGAGGATGAAATGGGAACTACTGAACCAATACTTTATATTCTGAAGAAACAAAAACGGAAAATAGAGGACCAAGCTCCTGGCACATTCACTGGATTTTTCTATACGGACTATCTTGCCTGGAAAGGATTGGAAAATTCGGTTCCGGCAGAAAAGGCTAAAGAAATTTATTTTGATCTCTGGAGGACTTTTCCTCCTCTTTGGTCAAAGGAGGCGCGACTCAATCTCTGGTTAGGAAAACCGGATACCCTCACCGAAATAGCTGATATCATCATCTCTTGCGAGCAGAAAAAGTATATGCCCTATACGATTACTAAAAAAAACGGGGTTGTCATCCTCACCTCCAGCCTCAATCCGTATGTTGAAGTGATGAGTGCCTTCGGTTTGGAGAAAAGATGCAGTTATTTTAAAACTATTACCAAAAGAGACCAAGACTTCATTGACCGGGTCTTAATTGAAACTAGGGCAGATAAATATTTTAAAGCAACACTCACAAGGGCCATAAGCGAAGGAGATCAGGTCAATCAGGTAGAAGTTATCAAAAGGTAACTCTCTTTTTGACATGTCGGTGACGGGGCATTATGTATTTTAATTAAAGGAAAGGAGGCGTGAGCAATGACGGAAAAAGAATTAGAAGCATTAAAGAATAGGACACAGAGGTTAGAAGATATTGAAGCGATTAAAATCTTGAAGGCAAAGTATGCAGCCGTATGTGATGATCGCTATAATCCAGAAAAAATGATGAAACTATTCACCGAGGATGCTATTTGGGATGGTGGCAAGGATTTTGGAGTCCATAAGGGTCAGGCAGCAATTAAAAAATTCTCTGAGGAGGTTTCAAAAAATCTTGTCTTTGCCGTCCACTATTTTCTCCAGCCTGTCATAACAGTACATAAAAATGGCACTACTGCATCAGGGAAATGGTATCTTTGGCAAGCGTGCACCTTGCAAGACGGTACTGGTGTTTGGATATCGGGACTGGAAAATGATAAATACAGGAAAGTCAATAACGAGTGGCTGATGAGTGAAATGAAGTTAAAGCTCTTTTTCATGACCCCTTATGAACAGGGGTGGCATAAAATCAAAATTCTAAAATAGAATAGGTCTGAGTTAGTTCCTTAAAATTGGCTTGCGACTCCTATGAACTCAAAGCTGGAGGAAATGTCAGCTTCTCGCTTTTTTGCGCAACTACCAGCTTTATTTTGAATTACATAATAGAATTTCAGCATCAGTGATAAGGTTCCCACTCTAAAAAAGCATCGGAGAGAACTTTTGGGTATGGAGTAAAAGTATGAAAGCAGCAGTGTGGCATAAGAAGGGAGATATTCGAACCGAAGAAATACCTGAACCAAAGCCCGGGACCAATCAGGTGAAGGTAAGAATTAAGACCTGCGGTATTTGTGGTTCCGACCTTCATGAATACCGGGATGGTCCTTTCATCATTCCATCAAGGCTTCATCCTCTCACCCACAGGGAAGGTGGGCCTATTATTTTGGGCCATGAATTATCAGCAGAGGTTGTCGATATTGGAGACCATGTCAGCGGATTTAGTATTGGTGATCGGATAACGATGAATGCCCTTATTGTCTGTAAAGAGTGTTACTATTGCAAGCGCGGTGCTTACAATATGTGCTTAAAATTAGGAAGCACGGGGTTTGCCGCAGATGGTGGGTTTGCCGAATATGCGATACTGTATGATTATTCGCTTTATAAATTGCCGGATTCCGTCACGGATGACATGGGGGCGTTTGTGGAGCCCCTGGCAGTCGCTATCCGTGCGGTCAAAAGGAGTCGGTTGAGAATAGGGGACTCGGTAGCGGTGATTGGTGCTGGTCCCATTGGTCTTCTGGTCATGCAGGTCTGCTTGGCCGCTGGGGCGAGACAGGCTTTTGTGGTAGAACCCATGAAAACACGCCGTGAGTTAGCCAAAAGGCTTGGAGCCACCGCAGTATGTGATCCTCAGGAATTAGACCCTGGTAAAATAATCGCGGAATTAACGAAAGGCTTGAGAGCCGACATTGCCTTTGATTGTGTTGGAAATCAATCTGCTTTCGACACTGCAATCAAGGTCACCGGGAGAAGAGGCATGATCTGCGTTGCTGGCCTTTCTTTGAAACCCATTGAAGTTCCATTTGCCAAACTGTGGGCACACGAAAAAGAGATCACTTTCAGTAGTGGTTACGAAGATGAATTTCCAACAGCTATTGCGCTTTTAGCCGACAGAAGGATCGAGATTGAACGCCTGATATCAGCGCGTATCAAGTTAGACGATCTTATTGAAAAGGGTATAATACCGCTTATTGAAGAGCCTGGCCGATACATTAAAATCCTAGTTTATCCATAATAAGACAGGGCCCCCCTGCCGATGAATTTACCATATTTTGACTTAACGGGTAAAGTGGCTATCATTTCAGGTGGTGGTATTGGCATAGGTAGAGGCATTGCGGAAGGTTTAGCAGAGGGGGGGGCAAATATTGTTATCGCTTCACGTTCGGTTCATAGATGTGAGCAAGCGTGTAAAGAGATTCAGAGAAAAACGAGAGCTAAAACTTTTCCCCATCGCTGCGATATTACCAAGAATTACGAAATTGAGACCCTCCTTAATGATGTAATTATGGAGTTCGGCCACATCGACATACTGGTTAATAACTCCGGCATTAGTGGAAGTGAGAAACCTATTTTGAAGATGACCGAAGAAGATTGGGACTGTGTACTTAATACGAACTTAAAAGGTGTTTTTACACTCACCACCGCAGTTGTAAAAAAAATGGTGGAGCAGAGAAAAGGGGGGAAGGTGATTAATGTGGCCTCCATTGGAGGGCTCATTGCCTGGCCTAATATGGCAGGCTACTGTGCGAGCAAGGGAGGGTGTGTTCAACTTACCAAGGTAATGGCTCTGGAGTGGGCTCGATATAACATCCAGGTTAACGCAATCTTGCCAGGGTATTTTGATACACCTATGAATAAAGAACTTTTTTCAACTGAGATTGGTAAAAAGATTATTAAGACCAGTATCCCAATGAAGAGATTGGCAAAGATTGAGGAGGTAAAGGGAGTTGCAATTCTGTTAGCTTCCGAAGCATCCAGTTTTATGACCGGCTCTGCGGTCGTAGTGGACGGTGGCTATACCTGCAGGTGATGCAACTTTTCCGAAGTACTTAACTTAGTCAAAGGAAAGCATTATGAAACCTTATAAAACAATTCAGGTAGAAAAAAAGGAAGGGATTGGTTATCTTACGTTAAACCGGCCAGAGGTGCGAAACGCCTTCAATCAAGAAATGATCGATGAAATCAGGGATGCTTTAAGGGTAATTGATAAGGATGAAGAAGTGAGGGTTCTCATTATCACCGGTGCTGGAAAGGCGTTTCAAGCTGGGGCCGACATTGCTGAACTGAGCGTTATGAGGCCAATGGACTTATTGCGCTGGAATGAAGGGATTGTGCGTATTAATGCGGCCCTTGAAAAACTGCGGCAGCCAGTTATT
>JAZDOO010000094.1:0-4994 GCA_043798555.1 Pseudomonadota bacterium
ACTAAATGGTGAAATGATTGGGGAACCGACTCTAAGCCACAAGCTCTGCCATGGAGAGGCGGATACCGGACTCTATTTTCGCCTGATAGGTAAAGACCACATTTATGGCAACGAGGATAGTATTAAGGCGCTCTAAATTGAGCAGATCTCTTTTGGGCAGGAGTTCCAGGGAGTATTCAGCGAAATTTTTGGGACAACAATCCCGTCTCTCCTGGCCCCTATCGAACACAGAGAGCGGCAGTCCATGAGTGCGGCAAATAATGGGGCGAAAGTCATATAGGAGACACCCTTCCTCGTGGAGCAAAAGACATGAGCTGTCCTTTCCGATGCCCTGAGATACCCTATAGCGCAGGCTCCTTTTTATTGACTCTGGTAAGAGAGTGAAACCTTGCCAAAGAAAGTAGAATTCAATCGGGAACAGGCTCAAATTTTGCTGGCAGCACTCAGTGCATCCATATTTACAGAGAACATGTTCTCCGTAAGTCTGGAGGATATCAACCCTGAATTCCTCCACTTTGCTGAAAAGGTTTTGGTAATTGTCGAATAGGTCATCACGCATTACGTACCCATTTTGGGGAATTGGTTTATCTATCACCCAGTATAAGCTTTTTTATCCCATAACTCAATCAAAATTGCTCCGATTTGGTTTGAATATGAGGCCGAGGTAATGATAAGACGGGTAGTTATAAAACCGGGACGTGAAAAGCCGTTACGTCAGCGGCATCCGTGGGTTTTTTCTGGAGCGATTCAAAAAATTGATGGTGACATCAAGGATGGAGACGTTGCTGATATTGTCTCGGCAGATGGTGAATTTCTGGCGCGGGGTTACATTAACCGGAAATCGCAGATTGTGGTGCGGGTATTGACCTGGGATGTGAGGGAGGCGATAGATGAGACATTCTGGCTATCGCGGATTGAGCGAGCAATTAAGGCACGATCACGGGATGATAATGCCTGTAGGCTTATTAATGCTGAGTCGGACGGATTGCCGGGTTTGATTGTGGATCGCTATGACGGCTGGCTGGTGATGCAGGTGCTGACCTTTGGGATGGAAAAAGTTAAGCGTGAACTGGTCAGAATGTTAGTTGGTGTAATGGAGGTAAAGGGGATCTATGAGCGAAGCGATGTGGAGGTGAGAGCGAAGGAAGGACTGGAGGAGGTGACCGGGGTGCTTTATGGTGAAGAACCGCCGGATGAAATCGAAATTACCGAGTGTGGGCTTGCCGATCGTCCGGTGCGCTTCCTCGTGGATGTGAAGCGTGGGCAAAAGACTGGCTTTTATCTCGATCAACGTGAGAACCGGCCTAAGGCAGCAGCGTATTGTAAGAATACTGAGGTTCTGAATGCTTTTTCGTACACTGGAGGGTTTACTGTCCATGCCTTAGTGGGAGACGCATGCAGAGTAGTAAACATTGATTCTTCTGAGGAAGCCCTGGCATTGGCGCGAAAAAATTTGGTCCTGAACGGATTCGAGATCCGCGAAGATGATTTTATTCAGGAAGACGTATTTAGTGCGTTGAGACGGTATCGCAGGGAAGGCCAGACATTTGATGTGGTCATCCTCGATCCGCCCAAATTTGCTCCCTCGGTCACCCAGGTCGAGCGGGCTACGCGTGCATACAAAGACTTAGATCTGGTGGCGATGCAGATTATTCGCCCTGGTGGTACGTTGGTGTCGTTTTCCTGTTCAGGATTGGTATCCCCCGATCTGTTTCAGAAGATTGTTTTTAGTGCTTCCCTTGATGCGGGACGTGACGCTCAGATCATTGAAAAACTGTCTCAATCACGGGACCATCCGATTCTGTTGAGTTTCCCAGAGGCAGAGTATTTAAAAGGGTTGGTGTGCAGGGTGTGGTAGGGGATTTTTCATTGAAAATTAGATTGGGCATGGTATATTCCATAACATCAAAAAGCAACATACAATAAAAGTACTTATGATAATTACAACGGAAGATGGCAAATCGTACAATACCGAAGTTGACCTGACCGATGCGGAGCGTCACATTCTGCAGAAGTTACTGCTATGGGAGTCTTTGGCTTCCAGCCTGGAGGAATTCAGGGAGAAGACGGAGGTTGCTCTCTCCAAAGGATGGAACCAATCAGGGCCTGTCCAAGAAAGCGTGGTCTTAAAGAACATCATCAAAGAACTGGAAAGGAAGGTTTCGCTTCGCTCAGAGGCGGAAACATCTGAGGCTTAATCTGAGTTTTCTTAGCCCTGTAAAGCAAGTACATCATCTTTGATTCGCGGCCATTCAACTTGACCCCGGTAGGGCGCAGCACTCAGAAGAGTGTAAAGCCTTCTCGGAGTGAATCCCCCCGAAATAACTAGTGCAAATCTTCTTCGTGTGGCAATCGAGTTTCTGAAGGTATTAACAAACAGAGAAGCCGCCTTATGGCTTATGGCTTCTAAGTCAGGAAGCACCTGAAGTTTTGTTTTTGTTTCCCCGGTTACAGTGGTTTCCACGTGCGGCTGTCCCCTGTAATCAATAAGCCTGCCTCATCCGGGCCCGAGGAGCCTGCAGCATAGTTAGGGAATTTCTCTCTGGGTGTCGTTAGCTCAAGCATTTGGATAACGGGAGTCATCAAAGACCATGTTTGTTCGACCCCATCTTCTCGAACAAACAACAGTTGATCGTCTTGCATGCAATTCAGTAGTACCCACTCATACGCATCCATCAAGACATTTCTCTCATAGGAAAAATCCATCGAGACAGGTCTCAAACAGACTTTCGACCCCGGGAGCTTTGTCTGAAGGGTGAGGTTCATTCCTTCTTCTGGGTGTACCCGGAGCACTAAGGTGTTGGGTTCTATTGGCGCATCCAAGGTATTCGAAAACATGAGATGTGGGACAGGCTTGAAGTGTACTGAAATCTCTGTCTTTCGGCTTGATAACCTTTTGCCCGACCGAAGATAAAACGGCACCCCGTTCCATCGCCAGTTGTCGATCAGTACCTTCATCGCTGCATAAGTGGGTGTTGTCGATTTTTCAGAAACTCCTGGTTCCTCCCTGTAACCAGGAACCGGAGTCGTATTGATCTCACCCCTTCCGTACTGGCCGATGGCAATATAATCGTTCAGTTTTTCCAAAGGTAAGGGTCTAATGGAACGAAAAACTTTCACCTTTTCGTCCCTCACGCATTCGGCGCTGAAGGCGACAGGAGGTTCCATGGCGGTCAGGGCGACGAGCTCAAGCATATGGTTCTGAAACATATCCCTTAACACCCCGGCCTCTTCGTAGTATCCAGCTCTTTGTTCAATACCCAGCGTTTCCGAGGCTGTGATCTGGATATGGTCTATATACCTCCTGTTCCATAACGGTTCAAAAACTGAGTTTGCAAATCGAAACATTAGGAGATCCTGAACTGTTTCCAGGGCGAGATAGTGGTCGATCCGGTATACCTGCTCTTCCCGGAACGTTTTCTCTATCACCCGGTTGAGTCTTCGCGCTGAATTGAGATCGCGCCCGAAGGGTTTTTCGATGACCAGATGGGTGTAGCCTTTATCTCCCCGCGCCAATCCCACTACACCAAGGTTCAAGATAACATTCTCATAAAGCATCGGAGGAATAGCTAAGTAAAAGATTCGATTTCCACCGGTCTGGTGTTTCGTTTCGAGTTGAGGGAGCACCTTTTGAAGAGGCATCAGATAAGATTGATGGTCAGAATAAGCAATTGGTGAATAGTAGAGCCTCGCAGCGAATTCTTTCCAGGTGGAGTCATCATATTCCTTCGGAAACGCCCCTTTCACTGCCGAAAGCATCTTTTCACGGAATTGATCCGCGTTCATCTCGGTACGGCTTGTCCCGAAAATAAAGAAGTTTTCCGGGAGCAGGCCGTTCTTGTAGACACGATAGAGCGCAGGGACAAGCTTTCTTCTGGTGAGATCTCCTGAAGCACCGAAGATCACGAGAGCGCAGGGGTCTGGGATATCGATAGCGCAAGAGCCCGGTGTTCTGACAACGGCTTCGCTTTTTACCTGAGCAATAAATTCTTCAAGCTTTATTTCCTTCGGGTTCATTCGCTCACCTTAGTATCTCGGTCTTCTTGGCTGGCATCCCCAGCAGATCCATTGAGCTTCCGCTGATCCACTTTTGGCGCCGCATGGCCTCCGAATTCTTGCCTGAGGGCAGCCAGGACTTTGTCAGAAAAAGCATGATCCTGACGAGATCGAAAGCGTTGGAAAACTGAGGCGGCGATGATGGGAACAGGCACAGCCGTATCAATTGCCTGTTGCACTGTCCACCGGCCTTCACCAGAGTCTTCCACATACCCCATTATGGAAGAAAGATGGTTATCTTTTTTAAATGCCTCCTCGGCAAGCTCAAGCAGCCAGGACCGGATCACGCTGCCTTGGTTCCAAAGGTGAGCGACTTCAGAAAAATCCAAATCTCTTCCATAGGGTGATGCCTTCAGAATCTCAAAACCCTCTCCATAAGCACCCATCATACCGTATTCTATCCCATTATGAACCATCTTCACGAAGTGTCCTGCCCCTGTTTCCCCACAGTAAAGGTATCCATCCTTGGGAGCGAGCGCCTTAAAAATAGGTTCGAGGTATTCGTAGATTCTTCTATCTCCCCCAACCATTAAGCAATACCCAAGCTTAAGCCCCCAGATGCCTCCGCTTACGCCGACATCCAGGTAATGAATACCAGCAAGCCTCAGATCTTGATCATGACGGATGTCATCCTTATAGAAACTATTTCCACCCTCGATGATGATATCACCCGGGTTGAGTAAACGTTTAAGTTCCTCAACATGTTCATCAACTGTTTTGCCTGCAGGAAGCATTACCCAGACAGGCCGGGGCACTGTCAGTCTTCCAACGAGCTCTTCAAGAGAATAGGCTCCTTGGGCACCCTCTTGCACTATTTCGCCTACCCGATCAGGTGTGCGGTTATAGGCAACCACCTCGTGCCCTTGCTTGAGCAATCGTCTCGCCATGTTCATCCCCATTCGTCCAAGGCCTATCATTCCTATTTGCATAAATTCTCC
>JAZDOO010000117.1:0-4362 GCA_043798555.1 Pseudomonadota bacterium
CCTCAGTTATGGAACCTCGATTGCAGTCTTGACATGTAACTCAGCCCTTCAGGGCTGAAGATTCAGGGCTAAAGCCCTGAGTTACACCCTTCCCAAAACCCCGTAACTGAGGGCTTACGGGAAGTGGTACTCCCGCACGTATCCGTGGGGGTCTTCCAAAAGCCGGAAACCAAGCGAAAATAGTTGCCCTGCTTCAATAAGGAAAACCGGCGCGAGGTGGTGGTAACCGCACCTGGGCCTGAGAGTGTTTTTGCGAGACCGTTCCTCAAAGGGGTGTTCGAGAAGGCTCAATAGCGTTTAAATTGTAACCTTTGATGAACCCAAATCACCTCGAAAATTCGGGGGTTTCTCACTATCTCCTTCCTGAAGAATTGTTTGACAGATATTTTCCAAGAGTCTAGAGGACTTCCTGTACGCTTCATCTTATTGTTTTGATTCAAAAATACAGACTCCATTTCGTAATCGATAGGCTGACCAGATTTGTAATGTATTTTAACGCAATGAAAAAACATTTGACATATTTTGCGCTTATGGTAATTTGCACATTAAAATAAACACTTCCGATTCCTGCGTCCTGGTAACTTCAAACAGAGTGGGGCTTGCCTGATGGCCAGAATCCAAGTTTCAAAAGATCCATCCGGCCTTATCATTGTTTCCTTTACCTATGATCCCCTTTTGATCGCGACAGCAAAGAGCATCCCGGGGCACAAATGGCATCCTGCCGAGAAATACTGGAGCTTCCCGAATACTGAAAAGACACTGGAGAGGATATTGGAAGTCTTCCAGGGCCGTGAAATCCCTGGAAAACCTCAAACACAGGACCCTCCTGTGATTTGAGCAGAAGGATTGAAGAGCATAATGATGGACATGTTTTTTCAACTAAGAATTATTGCCCTTTTCAATTGGTGTATTATGAGGCATATTTTGCGGAGAAAGATGCACGCGAAAGGGAACGGCAACTGAAATATTTCGGAAATGCTTACAAATTTCTGATCAAAAGAATAAAAGGTAGTTTAACCTTGTGAAAAGTGCGGGGTATATCCAGGAACTCCTGGGACATAAAAGCAGCAAGACGACGGAAATATATACACACGTCAGTACCCGGAACATCAGCAGGATACGGAGTCCGCTTGATAATCTGGATCTAAAGAAAGGAGGGAGAAACGAAAACAACCAGTAGTCAAAGGGAGGCCGGCGGGGTGACAACTGCGCGAAATATTCCAATCTGGAAGAATAGACGCAGTGCACCTTACCACACATAGTGAAAGGAGACGCAAAGCGTCTCCCAAGAAGTTAGCCGCCATTGCAGACAGGAGGAATGGAAACGATGAAGATATATATATCCGTCCCATTTATTACATTTATAAAACACAGCCAGCATATAATTAAGGCTTTTATTTTGCTATATCTTCTTTTTATCATTTCTGATCCTGCTTTTTCACAGGAGACCGGAAAGGTTCAGAAAGTGTATGATGGCGATACGGTGTTGCTGTCAGATGGCCGAAAAGTAAGGTATCTGGGAATTAATACGCCGGAATGGCAGGAGCCCTTTTATTTAAAAGCAAAACGGCTTAACGAGTCATTAGTGATGGGGAAGGATGTTCGCCTGGAGTTTGACGAAGAACGAGTAGACAAATATGGTCGTTTGTTGGCGTATCTTTATGTGGGAGATCAGATGGTAAATGCCAAACTGATTGAGGACGGTCTCGCTCATGCATTTTTCATCCCACCGAATCGGAAACATAATGCATTATTGCTCAAACTTCAGGCAGATGCCAGGGAACGCAAATTAGGGATATGGTCTAAACGTGGCAAGATGTCTGTCCTTAAGATTACCAGTGTCCACCCACCTCGCTCCGCTGGAGGAGAACTGTTTCAACCCTATTCACGGATTGCTAATATCAGTAATATTAAGGTCAATCTTGCAGGATACACACTTTCCAGCGAAACAGGACCCTCGTATAAGTTCCCTGATATTGAGTTGGCGCCTGGGTATACCGTCCTTGTTGTCAGCGGAAAGGGAATCAATAATCTGAACAGCGAAGGTCAGCTCATTGTCTACTGGAATGATCAACCTGCCAAATGGGATGAAGAGGAGGACACTGCATACCTCACAGCCCCTGATGGAACTCTAATAGACTTATATCATTACAAGGGACGCCGAGTCTCACGAAAACCTAAGCAGTAAATGAGAAGTGCCATGACATAGGTTACCCAAAAGTGTCAAGACATAGGTTACCTTAAGGCTCTTTTTTGTGCCAAGACATGGGTTACCCGCTTTTAGCAGATTTCATGTATATTGCCTCCAATAAAAAATCTAAAAGGAGGCGATTAATTTGGAAGAAGAAATCAGAAAAAAGGCAATTCAAAAGTACATAAGCGGTGAAAAGCCAAAAACAATTTACACTGACCTCAAACGTTCCAAAAAATGGTTTTTTAAATGGTTCAAACGATATCAGAAGGGACATGATGACTGGTATAAAGACCGGTCCAGAGCCCCACTGAAGAGTCCTAATGAAATTAGCACGGAAGAAAAGCAGCGCATTATTTTAATTCGAAACAAGCTTGATTCTGAGCCTTTTGCCCAAGTTGGTGTTTCTGCCATTAAATGGGAACTCAGCAAGCTATGCCTTGACTTCCCCTCAGATCGAACCATCAATCGGGTTCTAAGCGAGAGGGGCTAGTAAAAAAAACTTCGTATGTTCCTAAAGGAGTCGAGTACCCGTATTTTACCGGGACGCTTGATTTTAATAACATTCATCAGGCTGACCTTGTGGGTCCCCGGTATATCAAAAATGACGGCAAATTTTATTCGTTTAATGTGATGGATCTTTACAGCCATCGTGTTTACATTGAATCGCAAAGAACCAAACAAGATCAACAAGTTGTTGCCAGTTTGATGCGGTGCTGGAAGGCTATGGGCATTCCTGATTTCTTACAATTTGATAATGAGCTGAGCTTCCATGGCAGCAATAAGTATTCCAGATCGTTTGGGATCGTTTTAAAAACATGTCTCTACTTTGGTATTCAGCCCGTTTTTATTCCCATTGGTGAACCATGGCGTAATGGCGTTATAGGACACTTTAACGATACTTATAACAAAAAGTTTTTTCGCAGACAGTGGTTTCACAGTTATGCGAGTTTGAAGCGGCAAAGCAAAAATTTTCAAAGGTTCCACAATGAGCATCATCATTATAGCTGCCTTAGGGGGGCAAACGCCCAATGAGTTTGTTCAAAGGGCTAAATATAATCCAATGACGCTGGGACCAAACACCAGAGCGCCTAAACTGGATTATATCCCGGATGGCAACATCATCATTATTCGATTCATTCGCAGTGACCGAAAGCTTGATATTTTCGGTGAAAAATTCCAGGTCCCGCAGGACTTGATCTATTCATATGTAAAGGCAGTAATCGTAACAAAAATTCACGCTCTTCAACTATACCTTGGTGAAGACTTAGTAAAAACTTTCGAGTATCAGCTTCCGGTATGAGTTACCACAAAAAGGATTGCGGGTTACCCATGTCTTGGCACTCTTTACCCTTAGACTTGGGTAACCTATGTCCTGGCATTTGTGAAACTATGTCTATACCTTGCATACGGAGATTCCCCGTCCGCCTGGGGCGGACTGCGGGGAGCTTCAATTACGAACTCAAACTTATATAGCACACAAGATTGGTATTTTGACGACCGAGGTACAACAAGAACTGGTTGACGGCATGGTAGAGCATTAAAAAGTGAAGGGTAAAGGTGAAGCAGGCACACAAGAATTTGGATGTTTGGCAGGAAGTTGTTTAACTAGCTGGCAAAAGACTTGCGCACTTTCTGCAGCATAACGTCCCCAACGTCCGCTACAGACCACAGACCAACCAAACAAACCGATTTATAAGGAGAATGAACATGGAAATTACCATTGATAAAACTGAGCTTTACAGCCTTATAAAAAACGCTGTTAGAGAAGTTTTACATGAAGAGACATTAGAGTTCTTTCTTAAAAGCATTCCTACGGTGTCGAAGGGAGAAATGGAAGACATCCAAAAGCTATACGGTAAGCCATCAGAAGACAAAAAAGTAGCCTATAGTGAGACGGTAGAAATATGAAATGGAGGATAGATTACTCGAGAGATGCCGAAAAGTTTATTGAAAAACAAAACATTCGCGGTGAGGTAAGAGAAGAACTGACGAAGTTTTTAATGAAAATGAAAGGCGAAAATGTAAATCTTGATCTCAAGAAACTGAGCGGAGAATGGGAAGGTTATTATAGGTTGAAAAAAGGGAGAATAAGGATAATTTTTGAACCAAATAGAATCGAAAAAGTTTTATTTGTTGACAGGATAGACTTCAGGGGGGATGTATATAAA
>JAZDOO010000136.1:0-4664 GCA_043798555.1 Pseudomonadota bacterium
AAATGATGGTGAGGATGCAGGGTTTCCCACGGTTCAAGCCCGAGTTGCCTTTACTACCAAGCTTTTTGCTGAAAAAGAGAGTACCTTTGGCCTCTCCGGTCATTACGGAAAAGAAGAGATTGATTGGGGATTGATAACCCCAGGAGCAAGACAGGAAAGGGTAAAGAGTTGGTCACTTAATGGTGAATTTGATCTTCCCCTTTCTAATTGTCTGGCAATAAAAGGGGAGGTATTTGGAGGCTACAACCTGGATGATTACTTCGGGGGGATTCTCCAGGGGGTCAACTCGATTCAACGAGATGCGATTCGAACCATAGGAGGGTGGACACAACTTACGTACCAATTTACCCCCCAGTGGAAATCGACTGTGGGATTCGGGATAGACGACCCTCGGAACGATGATCTTAATCCTGGAATGAGAAGCAAAAATAGCTTTTACTATCTGAATGTTATTTATAATCTCATCCCTCCAGTGAATATTGGTTTGGAATATAGTCACTGGGATACAGAATATATAAATAGAAGCAGCGGAATAGACAACCGATTCCAAACCTCCGTTATTTACGCCTGGTAATATTAAACAGAAAGGGGGTACCACTATGGCACAAGCGCCTAAGAACAAAGGGTGGATTGTTACCTTTTCCGGCACAGGCATTAATCTTGCCCTGGGAATTCTTTATACCTGGAGCATATTTAAGGGTGCGATAAAGACCTCCATGGAGACCGGGGGCCCAGGGGCCTTTAACTGGGACATTGCCAAACTTAATGACCCGTACTCGGTATGCTGTCTTGTTTTTGCTTTTGCAATGATTCTGGCGGGGAAGTGTCAGGACAAGTTTGGCCCTCGAATAACTGCGTTCCTCGGTGGTATCTTAGTGGGAATAGGATTTATTTGGATCTCAAAGACCACCAGCTATATTGGCTGGGTGCTTGGGTTTGGACTCCTCGCTGGTATGGGAATAGGGTTTGGGTATTCTGCAGCCACACCGCCTGCCCTCAAGTGGTTTCCTCCTTCAAAAACCGGTTTGATCGCCGGATTGGTTGTTTCCGGGTTTGGTCTTGCTTCGGTTTACATTGCACCTCTCTCCGAATACCTCCTCAAAATCTGGGGGCTGCAAAGTGCAATGATGTTTTTCGGAGTCGCATTCTTTATTGTGGTGTGTGGGCTGGCAACGAACCTTGCCAATCCGCCGGATGGGTATTCACCGGAAAAATTAATTGCCTACGAATCGAGTGCTACAGAAAGAGAACATGGTGTTAGAAAAACCATTAAATTAATTCGGAATCAGATAGACTTTACGCCTGCGGAGATGATGAAAACATCTGCTTTCTACCTTTTATGGTTTATCTTTTTTATCGGAGCGGGAGCGGGGCTGATGGTAATCAGTAGTGTGGCGGGAATGGCAAAGAAAAGCATGGGTGAAGCAGCATTTGTGGCAGTGGCGATCTTGGCAGTTGGAAATGCTGCCGGACGGATAATTGCCGGAATGCTCTCCGATAAAATCGGGCGTGCACTTACCCTGTTTATTATGCTTACGTTCCAAGCGGTGTTAATGTTTGTTGCTATCCCGGTGGTGAGCTCGGCGAATTCGACTGGTTTTATTGTCGTACTGCTTGCTACCATAATTGGTTTTAATTACGGTACTAACCTTTCGCTCTTTCCCTCATTTACCAAGGATCTCTATGGGCTTAAGAATTTTGGTATCAATTATGGGATTGTCTTTACTGCCTGGGGTGTCGGAGGATTTATATTGAGCCGGTTCTCCCAGATGCTCCAGGCAAGCAGTCAGGGTAGTTTTACCTCCTCATTTGTCACTGCCGGAGTATTACTTATTATTGGCGGGCTCCTCACGCTGGTGTTGAAAGGTCTCAAACCGCAACGTGTGGCTACCAGCATGGTGAGCAGCTAAAAATAGGTTTGCTCCCGATAGAGAAATAATCCTCGACATTTGTCTTTAAAATTTGTATTTATTAAGTATAAAGGCGACGTTAGTCGCCTCAATTTTATCTTCCTTTTACCCAATGAAAAAATTCTCTGACTGGACCATCCGTAATAAACTAATTTCGGTTATTTCTCCTTTGGTGATCCTACCCCTCATTCTTCTTGCTTCACTCTCCGCCAGTCAGTTCGGTTCCGCACTAAAAAGAGGGGCTGAAGAAGATTTGGAACATGTGGTGAATACGATCCATGCCCTTTGTGAAATTAACTTCTCCTTCGATAACAATACTACCCCTCATGCCTCCCTTCAACTTTCAAAAATACGGTCGGTGGTTAAAGGAGTCGTTATCGGAGAAACCGGATATGCCTATGTAATAGACCGAGATGGTACTCTTATCCTCCATCCCACCAAGGAGGGTGAAAATATTCTTTATTCGCAGGATTCCAAAGGCAACTATTTTATCAAGGAAATGATTGAGAAAGCAGTTGCCTTGGGAGGGACAGCAATCGGGGAAATCCGCTATCCCTGGGTTAATGTTGAGCTGGGGGAAACCTCTCCCCGAATGAAAATTACCAAGTTTCGCTATCTGCCCCAATTGGAGTGGATTATCGCTGCCGGAAGCTATGAAGAGGAAATTTTTGGAGCAGTATATCAGACCCGAAGAACCGTTGTCATTTTAACCCTCATCAGTTTAGTAATCGTTTTAATTCTCATGGTACTCTTAGCCCGTTTTCTCACTCATCCAATTTTGGAACTCACTCACGTTTCCTCCCGAATGGCACAGGGAGCATTCTCTCTTCGAGTGGATATTCCGCAAGATGATGAAATCGGACAGCTCGCCCGCTCGTTTAATCGCATGGGAGCCCAAATTCAGGGGCACACCAAAAACTTAGAACAGATTGTAACCCAGCGTACCCAGGAACTCATGGAATCAAAGGAGAAGTACAAGGAAATCTCCACTCTTTTGACCAATATTTTAGAGAGTTCCACTGAGTATGCCATCATTGCCACTGACCTGGAGTGGAAAATTCTGGAATTTAATACGGGCGCCAGGAAAATTTTCGGGTGGACAAAAGAAGAAATAATCAGCAAAAATATTTCCCAAACCTTTGTTGACAAAATGGACTTTTTCCTTGAAGAGGGTGCGTATAAAAGATTACAAACTGGTCAGGCCATAGAAAAAGAAATGAAGCGACAGAAAAATAACGGGGAAGTGTTTTTGAGTCGTTCGGTAACCACTGCGGTAAGGGATGATCAGGGCGCGCTCATCGGCTATTTGGAGATATCTCGGGATGTCACCGAACGAAAACGCCTGGAATGGGAGTTAAAAGAAACCAAGGATTATTTAGAAAACATCCTCGAAAGCTCAGTAGATGGCATCATAACCACTGACGTTAGAGGAGTTATTACCTATCTTAACCGCGGGATGGAGGAGATCCTTCAGGCCAAGAAGGAGGAATATATTGGTACTCATGTCTCCTCTCTCTATTTGGACGGAATCGCTGAGGCTCGAAAGATCATGAGCATTCTTCGTCGGGATCAAAAATTTAACAACTATGAGCTGACCTTGGTGGATAGGGAACGCCGGGAAATCCCTATTAACACCTCTGCTGCTCTCCTCAAAAACTTTAAAGGAGAGACCATCGGAACCGTGGGTATTTTCAAGGATATGACTGAAAAAAAGAAGCTGGAAGCAGACCTTCGAAAAGCAGAGGCCTCCCTTATTCAGGCTGCAAAAATGCGGGAGCTCGGAGACTTGGTTTCGGGCGTAGCTCACGAAATAAACAACCCTCTGATGGCTTCCCAGACTATCCTCTGTCGGCTAAAACAGAATCTCGGAGCCGACGAACCTTCTCCTCACAAAAAGCTGTTAGACTTGATTGAGCGTTGTAATGACCGTATCGCCACTATTGTTAACCACCTTCGGGAGTTTTCCCGGGAGACAGAAATTAAGTTTGAACCTATTGACGTCAGGACGCCGCTCAATAATTCTCTCCTGATCACCGGGCAACAGCTCCTCGATCACAACATTCAGGTGACAAAGGATATTTCTGACGATCTCCCAAAGGTAATGGGAAGTGCACCTCATCTCGAACAGGTTTTCTTAAACATCATCAGCAATGCCCGGGACGCCTTAGATAAGCAAGAATCAGACCGAGAACTCATCATCCGATCGTTTTATCGAGCCAAAGATGAAATGTCGGGAGAGGTTCTCATCTCTTTCACTGATACCGGCCCAGGAATTCCACCCGACATTATGTATAAAATTTTTGATCCCTTCTTCTCCACTAAAGAAGTAGGGAGAGGCACTGGTCTTGGTCTCTCCATATGTTATGGTATCGTGGAAAAGCATGGAGGCCGGATCGAAGTGGATAGCGAGGTAGGAAAGGGAGCTACCTTTAGGGTCATATTGCCCACAATTTCTCACTAACTCAAGACTGAGAGGAAGGACGCTATGGCGAAGAAGATACTGGTCGTTGATGATGATGATCTCGTTTTAACAGCGCTCGAAATATTACTCGCGCCCTCTGGCTACGATGTGACAACAGCTTTCGACGGACGGGATGCTCTTGAAAAGATAAACAAGGGAACATTTGACTTGCTGATTTTGGATATTATCATGCCCGGGATGAATGGCTTTGAGCTTTGCAAGAAAATAAGGGGAAACGAGCAGTTTCGAACTGTTCCCATCATCATGCTTACCGCTAAAAGCAGCCCTGAAGA
>JAZDOO010000156.1:0-2170 GCA_043798555.1 Pseudomonadota bacterium
ATTGCGAATAGCCCACAGCACAGAGTTGAGGTGGGTTAGCTTCTCTTCCGTTTGCTTGCGTTCGGCCAGTTCTTGCTGAATTTCATGCAACAGCCTCCTGTTTTCCACTACCAAATGCCGCTTTTCCAAGGTCTCCCTGACTGTAGCCAACACCTCATCCATGTTTAAGGGTTTGAGGATGTAGGCCGATACCCCTTCGCTCAGGGCTCGCACTGCAGTTTCTATAGAGGCATAGCCGGTAATCATGACCACCACCATGTCAGCCTGCATTCCCTTCAAAGCCACAATCAGCTCCATCCCATCCATGTCGGGGAGCTTAATGTCGATTAGAGCGGCATCGAATGTCGTTTGACTGGCCTTATCAATAGCCTCATTGCCGGTACCAGCCGTGATAACACTATAGCCCCTCTCCTGAAATATATCGGAGAGGATCTCGCAGGTATCTACATCGTCGTCTACAACCAAAATTTTCATTATTCATCTCGTTAATAAGGTAGCTTCACTCGGTTCATAAAGGCAGTGCGCCTCATTGCTTGAGACTCTATTCGATAAGGCACAAATCGTGCCTGAATAAGACACTTCTGGATAAAATCTGATTTCTTTAGTCATTAAGGGATGTTATGAATATTTTGGTGGACAGGGATGATAGGTAAGGGAAATGTTAAAAGACAAGAAGGCTGGTCACTTTAACAGCACCGGAGGGCAGATTTATTTATTTTCCCTGTATATTCAAAAAGTTAAGTTATTTGGGCCACTATGGCCTCGTTAGAGTCATTTTGGTATCGTCCCCTGGTTTCCGGGTTAGTTGAGCTTTCTACGGAGCGTTCTCAACCCGATTCCCAGGATTTTTGCTGCCCGGGTCCGATTCCCTCCAGTTGCCTGAAGTACCTTTTGTACCTGGCGCCTCTCGAGTTCTGCTAAGGTTAGTAGAGGATCACTCCGGCCCTGGCCAAGTTCTGAACTGAATGTCAGCTTCCTGGCTGCCTTTAAGGTCAGGACTTTTCCTTTTTCCATAACTACTGCCGTAGCCATGATATTTTCCAGCTCCCGAACGTTTCCTGGGAACGGATACTCCAGTAAACGGTCGGCCAGCTCCGGTGACAGGGAATCAATCTCTTTTTGGTTTTTTTCTGCGTACTTCTTCAGGAAGTAGCGGGCAAGAGGAAGGATATCCTCTTTTCTCTCCCTGAGGGGTGGTAAGTGGATGTGAAACACATTGAGCCGCTGGAACAGATCATTCCGAAAGCGCTTATTTTTTACCTCTTCATAAATGTCTCGGTTGGAGGATGCGATAAGTCGCGCATCAAACGTTCTGATCTTCGTACTCCCAACTCGGTAGAGTTCTTTGGTCTCAATCACGCGCAGGAGCTTCCCTTGTAGCTCAAGTTCAAGTTCGGCGATTTCATCCAGGCAGAGAGTACCTCCTTGGGCCGCCTCAAAGAATCCCTTTCTATCTGCTTGAGAACCAGTAAAGGCACCTTTTAAATGGCCAAAAAACTCATCCTCGAAAAGCTGCTTACTAAAAGACGCCATATTGACTGCCACAAAAGGTCCTCCTGAATAATGGCTGAGCGCATGGATGGTTCTGGCAAGCATCTCTTTCCCGGTCCCGGTCTCTCCGGTAATTAACATATTGTAATTGGTAGGGGCGGCAGCCTCTGCCTGATGGAATATCCGGGCCATTATCTTATCTGAGGCAACCATAGCTTTAAAAGCCGAGGGGTTTCTTAACTCGGAGAATGATGGACTCGTTTCATAAATTGACAGACTGCGTCGCAGTGTATATCGTTCGAGGGCCCTGTTAATGGCAATGAGGAGTCTATCTTTTTCAATCGGCTTAACCAGGTAATCGTAAGCACCAGATTTCATCGCCTGAATTGCGGAAGGGACGTCATCAACGGCGGTAATGACTATGCATTCGATCAAGGGGAATTCCTCCTTTAATTGCCGGAGAACATCCATCCCACTTATGGAGGGCATAATGAGGTCTAACAAGACTAACTGAAAATGGTGCGTTCTGACCAATTCTATAACCCTCCTGCTGTCAGAAACAAGGGCTGGTTCGGGCAGGCCTGCACTGACCAGGGTGGCCTTGACACTTAAAAGAAAACCAACATCGTCGTCCACAACTAAGATGGGGGCCTTTTTATCAGGGGTGTGTTCCATGTTT
>JAZDOO010000173.1:0-9046 GCA_043798555.1 Pseudomonadota bacterium
TTAAGTTTTAGAATTCGGGAGGGATGAGTGCTTAGTTTCTCAATCGCTTGATTAATGGTAAGAATGTTGGTGTGGACAAGGTCGTTCAAGGTAACCGAGACCGCCGTCTCCAAACCCACCATGCCATTAGCCGCCAGGGTATAATCCATATCTTTTGCCATACTATCATGCGGAGCATGATCAGTAGCAATTACCTCAATAGTTCCATCTTTCAGGCCCTCAAGTAAAGCTCTCCGGTGTTCCTCAGAACGGAGCGGAGGGTTTACTTTGGTGTTGGGATCAAAAGAGGTTACTACCTCGTCAGTTAAAGAAAATTGGTGGGGGGTCACTTCAGCAGTAACATAAATTCCTTTAGCCTTTGCCAGCCGGATTAACTCTACCGAACCGGCAGTGCTCACATGGGCGATGTGGAGGCGGGAAGAGGTCATTTCTGCCAAAATTATATCCCGGGCTACCATAACTTCTTCTGCAGCTGCCGGGATTCCCTTCAAACCTAAGCGGGTAGATACATACCCTTCATGCATCACGCCGTCTTGGGAAAGGTTTTTATCCTCGCAATGAGAAATTACCGGGAGATCGAAACACTTAATATACTCTAAGGCTCGCCGCATGAGTTCAGCATTCATAATGGACTCACCATCGTCTGAAAGAGCGATAACTCCAGCAGCCTTTAACTCGCCCACATTAGCCAGTGACTCCCCCTTTAATCCCCGGGTAATCGCCCCAATCGGATACACCCGGACACTTCCTTCCTGAATGGCCTTTTGCACGATATAATGGGTAATGATTCGATTATCATTTACCGGGTCAGTGTTAGGCATACAGGCTATGGCAGTAAACCCTCCGGCAGCGGCTGCCCTACAACCAGTGGCAATTGTTTCTTTACCCTCATGGCCAGGCTCCCGAAGATGGGTATGCATGTCAATAAATCCTGGGGCCACAATCTTTCCTTTGGCGTCAATGATTCGTAACCCCATGTTTTTTCTCTGCCTGACACTTCCTCTGGTTACCATTTCCGGTTCGATTGTCGGTGCTATGCGTGCAATTTTCCCCGCGTCAATAAAGATATCTAAAGTGTCATCAATGTTATTAGTAGGATCAATGACCCTTCCCTGTTTAATGAGCAACATCTTCCTTTCTTCCTCCTGCCAAGAGATAGAACAATGCCATGCGCACTGCTACCCCGTTGGTAACCTGGCTCAAAATGAAAGAGTTTTCACCATCAGCCACTTCGGGGCTGATTTCTACTCCTCGGTTTATAGGTCCAGGGTGCATGATCATAACATTCCTCTTCGCCCCACGGAGTCTTTCCTGAGTGATTCCAAAAAATCGAGCATATTCTCGAAGGGACGGGAAAAGGTATTGATGTTGACGCTCAAGCTGGATCCGCAAGCACATGATAACATCAACATTTTTAATCGCTTCATCCACGCTGTAGAAGACCTTTACCCCCATTTTTTCAATATAAGGGGGTATCATGGTTGGAGGACCGGCCACGTTTACTCGGGCACCCATTTTGGTGAGGCCCCAAATGTTAGAGCGGGCGACTCGGCTGTGGGCAATGTCCCCGATGATCGCTACCTGCAACCCTTCGATACTCCCTTGTTTTTCTTTTATCGTGAGCAAATCTGAGAGAGCTTGGGTGGGGTGCTCGTGGGCTCCATCTCCGGCATTAATAACCGAGGCAGATACACTATCAGCAATGTTTTTTATTACTCCGGCTGCAGTATGGCGAATAACAATAAAATCTGTACCCATGGCCTGAAGGTTGACCACGGTATCTTTCAACGTTTCCCCTTTTACCATGCTGCTGGTGGAAAAATTAAAATTTATCACCTGAGCCCCCAGTCTTTTCCCCGCCAACTCAAAAGAAGTACGAGTACGGGTGCTGGGTTCATAAAAAAGGTTGAGGATCGTTTTCCCCGGTAATGTGGGAAGTATTTTGGTACCACCGTTACCAATCTCCTTCAGAGAATGAGCAGTATCAAGAATAAGTGCTATTTCTTGAGGAGATAATGCTTCTAACGTCAAAATATCTTTCATGGAGAGTTTCATTCATTTTTCCCTAATGATTACTTCTTCTTTTCCATCATCTTCTTGGAGACGCACTTCCACTATCTCCTGTCGAGAGGTGGGAACATTTTTCCCCACATAGTCCGGTCGGATGGGCACCTCCCGATGGCCACGATCTATGAGCACTACCAGTTGGATTGCTTTGGGCCTTCCGAGGTGTATAATCCCATCCATAGCGGCCCTTACTGTTCTCCCAGTAAAAAGAACGTCATCCACTAAGACCACCTTTTTCCCTTTAATAGGAAAGGGGATATCAGTCTCTTTCATTTCCGGCTGAAGCCCGATTTCAGAAAAATCGTCTCGATAAAGGGTGATATCTACCTCTCCTACGGGAATGTTTTTCCCATCAATATCATAAATTTTTTCTGCAATTCTTCGGGCAAGGGTTATTCCCCTTCGCCTAATACCTACTAAAACAAGAGCATCGGTTTCTTTGTTTCGCTCTAAAATTTCATGTGCTAACCGGCTGAGGGTCCGATTCATTTCTTTTCCATTGAGAAGCGTTTTGCCTTTCGATTCCCTCATTTCTGGCACAAAAAAACCTCCTTACTGAATAGTAAGAAGGTTTTCTAATAATGAGTACTCACGTATTAGCTTCAATTTCTTCATCCCTTCCTAATCTCGCCGGATTAAGTTAAAAGGTTTAGTTAGAGGAAAACAAACCAATTTTAAATTAGCAAATTAATTAGCCAGAGTCAAGAAAGTTCTTTATAAAATCTTTTTTTGCATCAACGCTAATGAATGATATCACCGATGCGACTCCAGCGATTATAAAGTATGGCATCTAAGATTTTCATTGGCAAGTTCCAGATGGATCTTTGGTATGGGCTTCCATTAGACCAATAAATCATAAATGCCTTGCCAATCACTTGATCTGAGGTTACAAATTTATTCCAGTACCGGCCGTCGTAACTTCGATCTCGATTATCCCCCATAACGAAAAGAGAATTCCCAGGAACAGTGATTGGACCAAAATCTTTCCTCGTAATACTTCCCTCTTTGGGATTATCATCAACATAATATGCATGGGGATCAGAGTAGCGTTCACCGTTGATGTACAAATCTTTCCCTTTCATTACAATGGTGTCGCCCTCTACTCCAATCACCCGTTTGATGAAGTCTTTTGAAGAATCAAGCGGATAAACAAACACTATGACCTCCCCTCTTTTTGGCTTGGTAAAGGGGGAAGTTTTTTTATTGATCAAAGGGATACGCACACCATAGATAAACTTATTGACCAAAATATGATCGCCGATCAAAAGCGTAGGAATCATTGAGCCAGAAGGAATTTTAAATGCCTGGACAACGAACGTTCTGATGATGAGGGCAAGAAGTATGGCAATGGCGATTGCTTCAAAATACTCTCGGGATTTAGATTTAGTTTTAACCATAGGTTCCACTCACTGTTAAAATAGAAAGAATCCCCTTCGGGGTCTTAGGGTTATTCTCTTATGAGGGATGATGGGGAAGCTCCTCATCACCTTCGGGTTGTTAAGCGATCTCCTGAAATTGTGAAAAACTAAATTAATTTTAAACAAAAGTCAAAACAATAGTTGACAAAAAAATTTGCTTTCTTTAATTTAAAGATAAAATTGCTGCGGGCATAACTCAGTTGGTAGAGTGCAAGCTTCCCAAGCTTGATGTCGCGGGTTCGAGTCCCGTTGCCCGCTTTTCCTAATAAAGCGATAAAATTTAACCCGCTTGCCTTTATGGAGCGGGTTAAATTTTAATTGATTTTATATTATTTTTTAAATATAGTAAATAATTAGGGCATTTTGCCCGCTTTTTTTTGGCGGATAAAAATTTTCGGTTTATTTCTACCTTCAGAATTTTCGAAAGAATTCTCTTTTTCGGGCATGCTCGCAAAAATTTTAGACACAGTGCGTGAATTGGCTGAACCAATTGTTACTGAGCATAACCTTGAGTTGGTAGATATTGAACATCACCGGGACTCGCGAGGGTGGGTCCTTAGGATCACCCTGGATAAAGAAAACGGGGTGACCTTAGATGATTGTACTAAAATTAGTAAGGAACTGGGGACGATCTTGGAAGTACGGGATGTTATTTCCTATCCCTATCACCTGGAAGTTTCTTCACCAGGGCTGGGACGTCCCTTAAAGACACTAAGGGACTTTGAAAAACATTTAGGTCGAAAAGTTGCTATCAAGACTTCTGCGCTCCTTAACGGCCGAAGAAATTTTAAAGGGACCTTACAATCTATTCAAGATGGAAATGTGTATCTTGACATTGAAGGAAATTCTTGGGAAATCCCTTTTACTACTATTAATCAGGCAAAACTGATTTATGAATTTCCAGAAAAATTTAATGGTATGTGACCTTGTAATGGGAAGGGTGAACTATGGCTGAAAAGGTTGATCAGTTATCGTTGGAAAGAGTGTTAACCGAAATCCGCCGGGAAAAGGGGATTGATAAACCCGTGATCATCGAGGCGTTAAAGACTGCTTTATTAGCTGCCGCCAAAAAGAAGTATGGCCCCCGGATGAATTTAGAAGCCCAGTTTAATCCTGAGCGGGGTGAAATTGAACTTTTCAACTTTAGAACGGTGGTGGAAAAGGCTCGTAATGAGTATACCGAGATTTCCTTAGCGGAAGCCCAGGTCATGGATCCGGAAGTGGAAATTGGAGATTCCTTGGGGGTAAAGTTGGAAACGAAAGATTTTGGGCGCATCGCTGCACAAACTGCCAAGCAAGTCATTATCCAAAAAATTCGTGACGCAGAGGGAGATAACATTTATCAGGATTTTAAAGACCGCAAAGGTGAAATTATTGCTGGAAGCGTTCACCGGTTTAACAGGGGAAACATCATTGTGAATCTTGGTCGTACTGAGGCGATCCTTCCGGTCTCGGAACAGGTACCGGATGAGACGTACCGACAAGGGGATCGACTTAAAGCTTATATCATAGAGATTAGAAAATCAACTCGGGAGCCCCAAATCCTTCTTTCCCGTACTACCCCCCAGTTTCTGGTAAAACTATTTGAATTGGAAGTCCCTGAGATAGCAGAGGGTATTGTAAAGATTAAACGTGTTGCCAGAGAACCGGGTATTCGTTCCAAGATAGCGGTGATGTCGGTGGATTCTGATATTGATCCGGTAGGTGCGTGCGTTGGGTCAAAGGGCTCAAGAGTACAAGGAGTGGTTCAGGAGCTCCGGGGTGAAAAAATTGACATTATTCCCTGGTCAGAAGATCCCACAAAATTTGTTTGTAATGCATTACTACCTGCTGAAATTTCAGAAGTGGTTATTGACGAAGCAGAAAAATCCATGGAAGTCATTGTAGAGGATGATCAGTTATCATTGGCGATCGGTAAACGAGGGCAGAATGTTCGTTTAGCAGTGAAGTTGACCGGCTGGAAAATCGATATTAAGAGTCGCTCCCGGGTAAAGGAGATGTCACGCTCCGCTTTCAAGGATCTCTCGTCGGTTACAGGTATCGGTGGAATAACCGCGGAGATTTTATTCAACCAAGGGTTCCTTTCTGCTAAGGATCTCGCATTAGTAAGTGTTGAGGAATTGATGAAAATCCCGGGAATTGGAGAAAAAAAGGCACAAAACATTTTGTCGGCTGTCCAGGAATACTTAAAACAAATCTCTGAAAGTAACGCTCAAGACGCTAATGATCCAAAAAAGAAAGAGACCTAACTATTTTATAAGTGTATTCTAAATATGCATAAAGAAAAGCCTATGGAAAAAAAGAGGGTCCACGAATTAGCCAAGGAACTTAATCTGAACAGTAAGGAGTTGATAAAGACCATAAAAAAACTTGGTATCCCGGTGGCAAACCACATGAGTGCGCTGGAGCCGCATGATGTCGAAAGGGTTTATCAGCATTATACTCCCCAAGAAGAAAAGAAAGTTACCGAAGAACGGATAAAACCCTCAGTCATCAGACGCCGGGTAGAACGACTGAAGCCAGAACCCAAGAAGGAGGAACCGGTTATCGAGGAGCCGATAGAGAAGGTAGCCCCCCCTATTGAAAAGCCGGTTGAAATAGTAGCCCCCCCTATTGAAAAACCAACTAAAAGACCAGACCTTATCGCAGAAGAAAAACCACCTGAGATGGTGGACATTGCAACCGCAAGACCAGCGGTTCCGGTTAAACAACCTTCTGGTCCAGTTAAGGAAGCGGTTCTTCAAAAACCCTCTTTCCCTCCACCTAAAGTTAAAGAAGGAGAAGCTCAGGCGAAAGAGATTTCAGCCAAAGAAAAACAGGGAGTAAAACCAACACCCAGGCAGATTCAGGAAGCAAGGCGAGTTTCCTGGAGAAAGGAGAAACCAAAGCCCAGCATCGAACCAGCCAAGATCATTAGTATGGCTGAGACTCCTTCTGTAGCCAAGGAAGCTGAAAAAATAAAGAAAATAGAGGTGAGGCCAAAGAAAAAGAGGGTTATCATTTTTGATGACGAACCCCGGGTTGCAAAGTTTCAAAAAAAGGGGCGGAAAGAAGCTGGAGCTGTTATTCAGGTTCCAATGGCCTTTCGAAAACGCGAACGGAAAATTATTCACGGGAGAAAAGCGGGCCCGGTAAGTCTTAAAAAACCAGAAATTATCCCGCCTAAACCAATTAAACGAAAAATCAAGATTTCTGAAGTAATTAATGTGGGCGAATTATCAAAAAAGATGGGCGTTAAAGCAGGGGGAGTTATCAAAAAATTATTAGAATTAGGGGTAATAGCTACGATTAATCAGTCAATTGATATTGATACTGCCCAATTAATCTCTGAAGAGTTCGGTTACGAAGTTGAAAAGGTTTACCTTGCGGCGGAAGAGGTTTTTGCGCGAGAGGAGGATGATGAAGCCAGTTTACATCCTCGACCACCGGTAGTTACGGTTATGGGGCATGTGGATCATGGAAAAACCAAATTACTTGACGCAATCAGAGAAACTAATGTGACCGACAAGGAAGCAGGGGGTATAACCCAGCATATTGGAGCTTACCTTGTGGATCTTCCCCAGGGAGAGATTGTTTTTATTGATACTCCGGGGCATGAAGCATTTACTGCCATGAGAGCTCGTGGCTCACAGGTAACCGATATAGTGGTTCTGGTGGTAGCTGCCAATGAAGGCGTTAAAGAACAGACCACTGAAGCGATCAATCACGCCCGGGATGCCAGGGTCCCGATTATTGTAGCCATAAACAAAATTGACCTTCCTGAGGCAAACCCTGAGAAGATACGTCGCGAGCTTGCTGAACAGGGTTTGCTCTCTGAAGAATGGGGAGGTGATACCATTTTTGTAGAAATTTCTGCTAAACAGAAGACTAACATTGATAAATTATTAGAAATGATACTTCTTCAGGCCGAAATTTTAGAATTAAAGGCCAACCCAAACAAGTTGGCACGGGGGGTGATCATTGAGTCTCGATTAGATAAGGGACAGGGACCAGTGGCGACAGTGCTCATCCAGGAAGGGACATTAAAGGTAGGTGATCCATTTGTGAGCGGTCAAATATACGGGAAAGTCCGGGCGATGTTTAACGACAAAGGAAAACCGATAGAAAAGGCAGGACCAGCTTTTCCAGTTGAAGTGCTTGGATTTGCTGGGACTCCGAACGCTGGAGATAGTTTCATCGTGGTCAGTGAAGAGCGGAAAGCCCGTATGGTAGCGGAGCATCGGCAACAAAAAGAACGCCAGCAGGAATGGGCTAAGGTTCATAAAGTCACGTTGGAGAATCTCTATGATAAGATAAAAGAGGAGGAGCTTAAGGAATTAAAGTTAATTATTAAAGCTGATGTTCATGGTTCTATTGAAGCCCTGACCAAAGCGTTAATGGGTATCAATACTAATGAAAGGATTAAGCTGAACCTCATCCATAGTGCGGTAGGGGCAGTTAATGAATCAGATGTGATGTTAGCCTCTGCTTCCAATGCGATTATTATCGGTTTTAATGTAGCTCCAGATCAAAAAAGTCAAAACCTCGCCTCAGTAGAACATGTTGATATTCGTACCTATAATATAATTTACGATGTGATTGACGATATCAAAAAAGCCATGGAGGGGCTCCTCGCCCCGATTCGAAAGGAAATGATTTTGGGGCGAGCCGAGGTAATACAGCTTTTTCATGTTTCTAAAGTCGGCACAATTGCAGGAAGCAAAATTGTCGAAGGGAAAATGGTACGGGGTGCCTCTGCCCGATTGCTTCGGAACGATGAAGTAATCCATGAAGGAAAAATCTCCACGCTGAAAAGGTTAAAGGATGATGTCAAAGAAGCATTGACGGGTTATGAGTGTGGCATTAAATTAGACGGCTTTAACGATATCCAGTTAAACGACACCGTTGAGGCGTACACTTACGAAGAGGTGGCATCCAGACTGGAATAACCTGCCAGAAAACTTTATGGTGGTTGGAATCTGTCGCCTTGATCTTTATATTTACGGTAATAACTCCCTTAAGGGCAAGCGCCAAGTCATCAAACAAATTATTGATCGGACCAAAAGTAAATTTAATGTCGCGATCGCCGAGGTAGGGGATAATGATTTATGGCAGAGTGCTAAAATCGGTTTTTCGGTGGTGGGGAATGACAACCGTTTTATAAATTCTATGCTCGATAAGATCAAAAGCTTTATTGAAAATATGAATGCTGCCGAAGTTTATAATTCCGAATGGGAAATATTGCATTATTAGGGACTTATAGGAGCTGCACCCCAATTGGAATAATGGAATGTTGGAATAATGGGTTTGGAGGAAGAAAAAAATCCAAGCTGGAAATCGTTGGGCGGAGTCGTTATGGAAGAGAAACGAGTGGATCGAGTTTCACACTTGATCAAAAAAGAAGTTGCCGAAATGCTCACTAAAGAAGTAAATGACCCTCGGATCGGTATGGTAAGTATTACGGACGTCGCTGTAAGTAAGGACCTTCGCCATGCCCATATTTACTATAGTGTGGTGGGAAGTGAAAAAAATATCAGAGATACCGCTCTCGGCCTTAAGCGGGCCACCGGATTTATCCAGCG
>JAZDOO010000023.1:0-5671 GCA_043798555.1 Pseudomonadota bacterium
CCAATACCCTCAATACCAGAAAAAAGATAGGCGTGAGATAATCGCTTCGTGGAAACGATTCGGGTCAATAGGTCCAAAATTTTTTCGTGTCCTCGAATTTGCTGGAAACTCACCGATCAGTCCCTTTATACTATGTGGTCATCGGAGCACGGCGACCATATGTTTCATACGAAACAAATTCGGTTAATGACTTTCGCGAAGGAGCAGTTGGAATATCGGCTGGATAGCCCAGGGGAGTCATGGCAACCACTACCATGTCATCAGGAAGTTCGAGTATACCCTTCACCTTCTCATGGTCAAAATATCCCAGGTCCACTGTTCCTAAACCGAGACTATGAGCAGCCAAAGATAGGTTTTGCATGGCGAGAGCCACATCAAAGAGTAACCAATCCCCGTGAATCGTAACTGCCTTCCCTTTATAATACCCTGAAATCCCTTTTTTGCCTGCTACCACTACCACAATGGGTGCGGTGGTAAGGGCCGGGGCACCCGGATTATTGGCGGGAAAGGCCTCCCTAAGTTTTCTCCGCTGTTCCTGGTCAGAAACGATGATAAGTTCCCAGCATTGGGTGTTTACCCAGGATGGAGCCCAGCGAATTGCTTCCAGGATTACCCCCAGGTCTTCCGGGGAAATGGGGTCACTCCTGTATTTTCGGATACTTCTCCTCGTCTTAATCGCTTCTAGAACTTCCATAAGTTATATTCCTCCCGTTCGTTTTTAAATTACTAAAAATTATAACCGGTTATAGAAATAAGTAAATGGAAAAGACTTGAAGGATATTATTTTTTTTGTTATTTTCCCTTAGTAGTTATTCTTTACTCAATAGAGGAGGAGGCAAAAATGTCAAAGGGAATGAAAATTGCCATAAATACCGGCGGTGGGGATGCTCCGGGACTAAATGCAGTAATTGAGGCAGTAGTCATGGCAGCCTATAACCGGAACTGGGAAGTCTATGGGATTAAAAACGGATATACCGGGCTTTTGAATACGGACGAGATCATCCGCTTGACTCCCGAAAAAGTGAGGCATATCTCCATTCTTGGAGGGACAATTATTGGAACTACGAATAAAGGAAACCCGTTTCAGATGCCAATAAAAAACCTGGCCGGAGAATACGAGATCCGGGATGTCTCTGATAAGGTGGTGGAGAATTTTAAGCGTCTCCGTTTTGACTCTCTAATAGCAGTGGGCGGCGACGGGAGCCTTAAAATCGCCAATGATTTTTACAAAAAAGGGCTTCCAGTAATCGGAGTCCCCAAAACCATTGATAATGATTTGGGCGGTACGGTGATTACGTTTGGATTTGATACTGCGGTAAGTACGGCAACCGAAGCAATTGACCGCCTCCATTCCACTGCCAAGTCACACGAAAGAGTGATGGTAGTGGAGGTCATGGGGAGAAATGCCGGCTGGATTGCTCTTCATAGCGGAATTTCAGGGGCGGCCCACATTATCTTAATACCGGAGATACCGTTTAATATTGATAAGCTGTGTGATTTTATCATGGAAAACGAATTACGGGGAGAGCGGTATGCCATTATCGTGGTTGCGGAAGGTGCTGTTCCCGTAGGGGGACGTTCCCTTGACAAGGGTAAAGGTGAAGTTGGTCGCCAGGACGTGGTTCTTGGCGGCATCGGAGAGTTTGTTGCAAAAGAAATCTCAGCAAAGACAGGAAAGGATTCCAGGTCAATGGTTTTGGGACACTTGCAACGCGGTGGTTCACCCACCACCTTTGATCGTCTTATCTCCCTGCGTTTTGGTGCCGCCGCAGTACGAATGATTGAAGAAAAAAAATTCGGAAACATGGTGGCCCTTGACCCCCCTGTGGTCAAGGCAGTTCCTTTAGAACACGTTATCGGGAATATCAGGTCCGTCCCTCTTAACAGTGACACTCTTCAAACCGCCAGGGACATCGGGATTTGTTTTGGGGATTAAGGACCAAAAAAACTTACATCTTTGAAAATTGGATGTTAAACTTCCAATATGCAAGTTTATATCGAACGCGCCCTTACAGAAAAGATCCAACAAAGATTAACATTGGGTTATATGAGGTGCTGAGGAGAAACCTATGACTTGGATTCCCCTACTTCTCGCCCTCATTGCAGGGTTCATATTAGGAGTAGCCACCGCTTATTTTTTGAGGATAATGCAGGCCAAGACTGCCCGAGAGCTTGCGGAGGAACTTTTTCGGGAGAGTGAACTGCGAAGGCAGGCGGAGAAAGATGCTTTGCTTGAAAATGTAAAGGCAAGCTTTGGAAGTTTATCCCTCGAGGCTCTGTCCAGGTCCACGGAAGAATTTCTTAAACTTGCCAAAGCAAGGCTGGAATCTGAACGAGAAGTAAACGTAAAAGAACTGGAGGCCAAGAAGAGTCTCATTGACCAGCAACTGCAGCGGATGACCGGGGAGTTAGAAAAAGTCTCCACGCTGATGAAAGACCTTGAAAAAGATCGGGTGGAAAAATTCGGAGAACTTACCACTCAGCTCAAGGCCACTGGCGAGCAGACTAAAACTCTCATGCAGGTAACCACAACGCTTAGGGAAGCATTAGCAAGCACTAAAGCGCGGGGGCAGTGGGGCGAGCGGATGGCAGAAGATATCTTGCGCCTTGCTGGTTTTATCGAGAACGTGAATTACCTGAAACAGAAAACGATTGAAGGTGTTAGTACTCGACCAGATTTTACCTTTCTTCTCCCCAATAACGCAAAATTGAATCTGGATGTTAAGTTCCCCTTAGATAATTACCTCAAATTCCTTGAGGCCCAATCAGAGGGCGACAAAATGAGGTTTCGCAGCGTTTTTTTAAGAGACGTGAAAGCTCGCATTAAAGAAGTGACCACCCGTGAATACATCAACCCCGAAGATAATACCGTTAACTGCGTGCTTTTATTCATCCCCAATGAACAGATATACGCTTTCATTCATGAACAGGATAGCTCTATCCTTGACGATGGAATTAAAAACCGAGTCATTTTATGCTCTCCCATCACCCTTTTTGCAGTTTTGGCAGTGATCCGGCAGGCGGTGGACAACTTTGCTTTTGTAAAAACCTCAGATGAGATCCTGTCCCTTTTGGGAAACTTTAAGAAACAGTGGGATGAGTTTGTTAAGAAGTTGGAACTATTGGGCAAGCGGATCGAGGAGGTTCAGAAGGAATACGAATCTCTGAATACAACCAGGCGACGCCAACTGGAAAAGCCGTTACAGAAAATCGAATCGCTCCGGACTCAACGCGAATTGCCCGTAGCCTCTGATGAAGCGTCGTTTCACAATAATGACTGATCTGATATAATGCTACTAAATCCAGAAGTGGTCTTTCTTTCAGTGTGAACTAACTAATATGTTTTTAGGACTTGATACTATCTTACATAAACCTCTTTGGCAACTTATCTGGGATGTTACCCATGATTGTAACCTGCGTTGCTCCTATTGCACCATAGAGAAAGAAAAAAACACCAGAACATCTTATGAAAAAGCCCTGAATGCCATTTCCCAGTTAGAACCAAAGATTCTATTACTCACCGGGGGAGAGCCAACGGTTTTACCTAATTTTATTTCCCTACTCCAGCAAATAAGGGGGAGGCTTCCTCGGGTTAACCTTTACTTAAATACTAATGGTATAAATGTAAACGTTCTCCTTAAGTCAGTTGATTCCCTTGACGGGATTCTTTTTAGTTTAGACGGATTAGGAGAAATAAATCGAACATTAAGGGGGGTGGAAGGAGAGAAAATCATTACAAATTTGCGGACTCTTTCTCAGGTGATTAGTGTAAATGGAAAGCCTAAACTTTTAAAAGTCATGACTGTAGTCACCAGAACTAATTTCTCTTTTCTCCGGGAACTTCTGGAGGAGGTTGCTACCATTGGAACCGGAATTGAAGTAATGATGAAGCCCCTCCTTCCTTATACTCATCCCGATTCAATCGCCTCTACCCCGGAGGGGCTGGAATCATATTTTCAGTTCTGGGAAAAGAACAGAACGCGCTTCAACTTCTGGGTTTACGGGCTTTTTTCCCCGGAGCAGTTTCATGCCCCCTTAGTGTGTTTTGCCCAGTTTTTTTTCAGCCAGATTGACCACCGGGAAAATGTAATTTTCTGTAATTTTTATAAAAAACAACCAGTTGGGCGAGACTACCGTATTATCCCTACCCCTTGCCCTCATCCCTGCGATTGCAAGGAATATATTGACGAAATTCTCTTTGGAAAATCCTTAAGGGAGATATCTCCCAACGCTAAGCTGGTTTTAAAGCTGCTTTCCTTAGATGATTTGCAAAAAGCTGAACAATTTATACAGACTTATTTAGATCCGAACTATCAGATGGAACTTCTTAAAATGCTCAGTGCAAAATTATCAATGAAAAATGGCCAATGAAAAACGCTAAATGCTCAATGATCAATTCTCACTATGAAAGTTCTTTTTATCCATTGTAACATCAATACCGGCAATGGCCGCCATTTTATTCCCGGAGTAGCCAGTATTTCCAGTGTCCTTAAAGAGGCCGGGCATGAAACTGCGCTCCTTTTCATTCAGGAAGCAGTTGACCGTGATGCTTTGCTGAAACGGGTGGAGGAAGAAGGCCCTGACCTTATCGGTTTCACTACCCTCACCAACCAGTGGTCGTATATCAAGCAATACACCGGCTGGATAAAGCAGCAATTTCGTCTTCCCATTATCCATGGAGGCATTCATGCAACCGTGGCTTCGGATGAAGTTCTTAGCAACGATGAAGTAGACATGATTTGTGTAGGAGAAGGGGAATTTCCCATGCTGGAACTGCTGGAACGGCTGAAACAGGGAAAATCCTATCAGGACGTCCCCAACCTTTGGATTAAAAAAAGTGATGGCTCTATAATCAGGAATCCTCTCCGGCCACTCATTCAGGACCTTGATAAACTCCCCTTCCCTGATCGGGAAATCTGCAACTACCGCCAGCTCCTTCTTGAAAATCCTTTCGAGGCAACCCTTCTTATGGCTGGCCGGGGGTGTCCCTTTAAGTGCACCTATTGTGTCAATAACGCTTTCCACCACCTCTATCGGGACCTGGGGAAATATGTCCGGTTGCGAACACCGGAGCGGGTTCTGGAAGAGATCCGTTTTTTGCGGGACACCTATGGAATTAAAGAGCTTTTTATTTATGATGACACCTTTACCTATAACCATAAATGGCTCACACATTTTTGCGACCTCTACCGAAAAAAAATTGGCCTTCCCTTTGCCGTAAATCTCCGGGTTGATACAGTAAATGATCATATTCTGAGAATGCTCAAAGAGGCTGGCTGTTACCTGATCGTGGCGGGAATTGAATCCGGAAGTGAAAGAATCCGCCGGGAAATCATGGGCCGGAAGATAACCAACGAACAAATCATCCGTGTTTTCAAAGTGGCGGATGAGCTGGGGATCAAAACGTGGACCAATAATATGATTGGTCTTCCCACTGAAACTCCGGCAGAGGCGGAAGAAACTATTGAGTTAAACCGCATAATCCGACCCAATCACGCTCAGATCTTCGTTTTTTACCCTTTCCCGGGGACCGCATTGTATGATGTCTGTAAACGGGAAGGATACTTTTCCAATCGGGAAAAAACCACTATTTTTGAGGGAGAAAGTGTCCTGAACTTACCCAATCTCACTAATGAACAAATTCACTATTTCACTGAAGAATTTAAAAAAA
>JAZDOO010000026.1:0-15883 GCA_043798555.1 Pseudomonadota bacterium
GTTGACCTTGGATTTATCAATGAAAATGAACTTGCTTCCTTGTTATCCAAAGACATGGAAGCGATGCATATCCCTTCTTTAGAAGGGTATTCCATTGATCATGAAGCGCTGAGATTAGTACCTAAAAAAACCGCCCAGGAACTAAAGGTGATGCCCCTCGCCCTTTCGGACAATGAACTCACCGTGGCAGTCACTGACCCGTTCGACATCATCACCGTAGACGAATTGAGACGGCTTACCCAAAAAAGCATAAGAACCATGGTGTCTTCAGAAAACGAAATCTTGAAGGCCATAGATTTCTGGTATGCGGAAAAAGAAGACGTTCTGAAGGATATCATCGCCAATGCCACAGCCGCAGTGGAATTGGGTGGAGGAGCTGTAGCGGTTGAGGAACCGCCCTTAATTAAACTGGTCAACCACATCCTCCTCATGGGTATGAAAGATGGTGCTACTGATATCCATGTGGAACCGGAAAAAAATGCCGTCTTAGTCCGTTACCGGGTAGATGGAATCATGCACGTATGGGAAGTGTTACCGAAGCGGCTTGAGCGGAGCATCATCTCCCGTTTTAAAGTGATGGCAAACCTCGATATCTCAGAGAGTCGCCTCCCCCAGGATGGGAGGGCCGAATTTCATTTTGGGAGCCGTCTTCTGGACTTACGAGTATCAGTGTTTCCTACCTCCCAGGGAGAAAATGTGGTCATTCGAATCCTTGATCGTACCCGACTGGTTACCCGGATTGATGAGCTGGGGTTCTCAGAGGATAACCGCATGGTTCTTAGGCGCCTCATCCAAAAACATCAGGGGATCATTTTGGTCACTGGCCCCACCGGATCAGGTAAAACCACCACCCTTTATGCATCTTTGCTGGAAATAAGTTCTTCTAAGATCAACATCATGACCATCGAGGATCCCATTGAATACGATTTACCGTTTATTCGACAGTCCCAAATAAATCCGCGAGCAGGATTCACCTTTGCTAAAGGCCTCCGCTCCATTCTCCGTCAGGACCCTGATGTGATTTTGGTAGGTGAAATTCGTGATAGTGAAACCTTAGAAGTATCTATGCATTCGGCGCTCACGGGACATCTGGTATTATCCACCATCCACACCAACTCTGCCATAGGTGCCATCCCCAGGCTCGTCCATCTCGGTGCTCCCTCGCATATTCTCGCTTCTTCCCTCATTGGAATTATTTCTCAGCGTCTGGTAAGGAAAATCTGCCCGGAATGTGGTGAACCATATAAACCTACCAAAGAGGAAGAAGAAATCCTTGGTAAGAATCTCATGGGTCTTATAGAATTGCCCTCGGAAATTATCCTGAAAAGGGGTAAAGGATGCGAACGATGCAAAAGGGAGGGGTACTTAGGACGTCTCGCGGTCGGAGAAGTCATTGACGTAGATCGTGAGCTCTATTCCTTGATCATCAAAGGAGTTTCGGAGGATGTACTTTTCTCCCACTTACAATCAAAAGGCTATCGCACCATTAACCAAGATGGGTTCATGAAAGTCATCAATGGAGTCACCACCATAGAAGAGCTGACCAGAGTACTCTAATATGACGATTTATCGTTACACTGCCTTAAACAAAGCCGGTCACACGGTAAAAGGAAGCCTGGAAGTTGAGGATGAGCATATCCTTTATACCACATTAAAAGAGAGGGGGTTACTGTTACAGGAAGCGTTCTCGGAAAGGAAAATATTTAAACGCCGTCAAAAGGTGCGGCAGGAAGACATGATTGAATTTTCCCACCAAATGGGTTTTATTGTAGAGTCAGGAATCCCCTTTATTCAAGGACTTAATGATATTCAGAAATCCTTGAAAGAGCCCACCCTTAAAGCCACCTTGGAGGCAGTGAGTCAGGACCTCTCTGCCGGAGATTCTCTTTCCCAATCCTTGGCTCACTATCCGCACATTTTTTCTCCTGCCTATGTGGCGGTAGTCAATGCCGGAGAATCTTCCGGAAACCTGGTTGAAGCGTTCCGGGACATTGCCCGTTATCTGGAGTGGAGCCTCAACTTGAAACGACAGGTAAAACAAGCACTTACCTATCCGATTATTGTGATGATTTTGCTTAGCATCGCCATGGGTATTTTTGTATCGTACGTAGTACCCAAGCTGGTAAAGTTCATCCTTGAATTAGATCGCCCTATTCCCTTACCTACCCGAGTTCTTATCTTCTTTAATCAGTTTTTGCTTAACTGGTGGCCCCTGCTGTTAGGAGTTATTGTCCTTTTGATTATTTCCGTAATTATTGGAATGCGTTTTGAGAGATGCCGTTTCTTGTGGGATCAATATAAGCTGAAAATCCCTAAAGCAGGAGAACTTTTTCAAGACCTAATGTTAGTCCGTTTTGTTAATTACCTTCGGATTCTTTACCGCTCTGGTATTCAAATTCATCAATCATTTACTATTCTGAGGGGTGTGGTGGGAAATCGTTTTTTCCAGCAAAAAATTGACCACATCCGGGATTTGATTATGGGAGGGGAATCACTGGCTGACTCTATGGAAAAGGTTGGAGGCTTCCCTCCCATATTGGAAAGAAGTTTTCGGGTAGGAGAAAAAACTGGTGCCTTAGAAGGTACCCTGGAGCAACTGGGAGCTTTTTTAGACCGGCAAATCAACGCCAACGTAAGAAAAATAACCACGCTTTTGGAACCACTGTTACTAATGTTCGTCGGCATAGCACTCATCTTCATCATCCTTTCGGTAATCTGGCCTATTTACGGAATTCTGGGGGAAATTGGATAATGTGGCACCGAAAGAAAAAATACCTTCTCTATCTCAAAGGGTCCCATCTCGTAGGAGTTGAATGGGAGAAAGGAGTACTCCGCAAGGTACTGGATACCTCCCTGGATGAACTATTTCTTGGCCAGGAGATCGCAGGCGAAGCCACGCTGCTTTTAGATCGAGAGGACCTACGGCATCACATTGTATCTGTACCTGAACGGGGAAAAATTTCTTTAAAGAAAATGATGGCCTATGAAGTTGAATCGCTTATGGGTTATTCACCTTCTGAGCTTGTCTATGACTGGCGAATGATTGGGAGTAGCATCGAAGATGGGGTACCACATTCGGTCTACCTTCTTGCTGCCTATCCCCGACCGATGATTGTTTCTCTCCTTGAAGATTTCAGTCATCAAGGAATAAAAGTGACCAAAATTATTACCCCCCTTGACCTTTTAATCGAAAAAGGGAGGTCATTTCAGATACAAGGGGGAAGCGGGCTGATGATTTTCGAGGAACCGCTTGTTCATTTTCTTTTTTTCCGAGATGGGATCTATGGCTTTCACAGAACCTTTGAATTGCGAGGCGATGGTTTTGCAAAAGACCTTCTTCTTGAGATTCAGCGTTCCTTCTTTTATGCGAAACAGAAATTTAAAATTCCCATCGAAAAAATGAACATTCTTTTGGCTCCCGAATGGCTTCAGGGAGACGTTTCCACCCAACTTAAGGAGACACTAAGTGTTCCGGTTGATGTTCTCTCCCCTAAGCTTAGCGATTGTAGCTTTCCGGAAATTAAGCTTCTCAACATTATGACTCATGAATTAAGTCTGCTCCCTTCCCTGCTTAATCTTTTACCAACGGAACTCATGCAGGCAATGGAGGCCCGGAAAATCTCCTGGGCTATCACATTTACCGAGGTAGTGCTTCTCTGTTTGGCCCTTTTGTGGACCTATTATAACCGGGAATCACTGGAAAGCGACCTTTGGTTTTCCCCGGTCCAGGAAAAACAATTACAGTCAGTCCAGGCGCGACTGGAAGAGCAAGGCGAAAACATAGCGCTTTTTAAAAAATTAGAAGAGGAGACCAGTATCGTTAAAAATCACTTAACCAAAAAGCGATACCTCCATCTCTACCTCGAAAGTCTCCCTTTTCTCGTCCCCGAAAATGTGCATTTGGAATCAAGTGCTTGGGGATCAAGTTCCTCGGAAAGACCAGTAACTACTCCCCCTTCCCCATCCAATGCAAGCGAAGCCAAAGAGGCCGATGTTATAACGCTGAATGGGAAAGTGGATGCTTCTTCTTCCGACCAGCGGTATTCGCTTTTTTTCCAGTTTGCAAATAACTTAAAAGACTCCCCGTTCGTAGAAAAAATTGAGTACCAATCAGAGGATCTTTTTACCCAAGGATTATTTGAGATCACAGTAAATTTAAAGGACATTCACCCTAAGAATGATGCTAACTAAACACATAAAAACGGAGTTTTTTTTACCAGGGTTATTACTCCTCATGCTTATTGGAATAGCGGGATATAACTGGTATATTTTTTCTCAGAACAAAGCAGTACAGGCATTTATAGAAAAAACCCATGCTCAAATCAGAGCTGATCAGTCCACCCTTCAATCATTTGAAAAAATGAACCGGGATAAAAAGATATATCTTTACTATAAGTTAGATGAGTGGATTCCGATTTTTCAAAACTTTTTGGAAGCAAAGCTCTTTTTCTCTGCAAGAGTGGCTGAGGCCCTTAAATCTACTGGAGCACTTGAAAAGGAGTGGGAATTGAACACTCCTGACCTAACTACAAAGCCCTATCTCGGTGAATTTTGTTTGGAAGCAGTCTTTCCCTCCTATAATGCTTTAGTGGAATTTTTAAAAGCAATGGAAGAATCTGTCCCTCCGCTTTTGCCTGAGGGAGCAGAAATAAAAAAAGAGGGTATCAAAATCAATGCTTCACTGACGATGCTTCTTGCATATCGTTTAAAAGATGAAACGAATTAGTCCAGACAAAGCCAGATGGATATGGAAAATTTTAGTTCTCTTTGTTATTATATCAGGGTTGAGCATTGTTATTCTTTTCCCCCCATCTGGTTTTGAGAGATCTGAGGACCGGGGTCGTTTACTGAAGCCTTCAACCGAAAGTGCAACCACCCCATCTCCGGAGCGGGCTGATACAGGTTCCATCAGCCCTGAGGAGATGGAGGATTTCATTGCATCGTTAAAAAAAACCACCCTCAGTCACGACCCTTTCCTTAGCTCCGGGGAACAGGAATGGAAGCAGTTTTTGGGGGAACTTAAAGAACGCCCTCCTCGCCTTAAAGGCATTATTCAGGTGGCCGGCAGTCGGGTTGCCATCATTAAAGACTCTCGCTATTATGAAGGAGATGAAGTGGCAGGGTTCCGGATCGTGAAAATAGAGGAGAGACGGGTGCTCTTATCCAAAGGGGGAAATAGTTATGAAATTCATATTACTGAGTAAAAAGGATGAAAATCTATGATGCAAACATTTCCAATTAAATGGTTTGGGATGGTAATGATTATCATGGTGGTGACAGGTTGCACCTCCATTGAGCAAAAAAAAGACCGGGAACTATCTCTCCCCTCTCCGCAGCTTGATGCCCCGGTAGAAAAACCGCCGGCTACTGTTACTGAACCTGCGCTTTCTGTACCACCTCCGATACTCTCCCTCAAGAAACCAGAGGGGACAATGGACTTGGAAACTTCAGTTTCTCTGACGGTAACCGAAGGGAGCCTAAAGGAGGTTCTGCAGGCCCTGACTGAACAGGCTGGAGTGAACCTTATTGTTGACCGGGATGTAGTGGACGAAAATGTTACCATCAATGTAAAAAACCTGCCTCTCTGGCAAGCTCTGGATGCACTGCTTACTGCTCATAACTTATATTTCTCCACCCAGCCTAATTACATCCGCATCTCTCGCATGATGACGAGAATCTTTCATATAGACTACGTCCGCAGCCTCCGTGCGGGGCTAAGCAATACCCAGGTATCCCTCTCTTCAGGTGCTGGTGGTGGTGAAACTACACAGGGTACAACTGGCGCAGAAGGCACAACATCCCTTGGGGCGTTAGGCGGCGGCACGTTATCTGGGGATATTACCATCCAGAGTCAGGAGATCGTTGATTTCTGGGGTGATTTTGAGCAAAACCTGGGTGAGATTATGCAGGACCCTCTTTATGAGATTCTCCGGAGCGAATATGACCAAAGGGACCTGAAGAGGGAGCTAAGCATGCTCCCCTATAAAGAAGAATATGAGCGGGAGGCTTTGAAACACCAGCTTGAGACCTTCCGTCTCCAGCGAGAAATGATGCAACGACGGCTGGAAACCGGCGTTTCTGAGGTCGAAGCACCCACTCCGGTAGCAGTATCACCTGCGGCGCCCTCAGAGGGAGAAGGGAAACAAACGAGGGGGGGCACGGAGGAAGGAACCCAAGAAGAAGAAAGGCTCGTAGGAACGTACAGCCTTGATCCCCAAACGGGAACCTTAGTGGTTACTACCACGTCTGAGGTGATGTCCCGGGTGGAGAGCTTCCTCTCCCAGCTAAGGCAGAATCTCAACCGCCAGGTGCATATTGACGTTCAGATCTTAGAGATTAGCCTCAGAGAAGATAAGAAACTGGGGGTGGATTGGAGTGGCTTTCCTGGTACGATCCAATACTATCGGATGCCCCAACTGAGAGATATTATCGAAAGCCAGATGGTGCAACAAGCTGAAACCGGGGGCGGTGGATCAGGGGGTGGGCAAGGAGTATTTTCTCCCTTAGCCACATCTCCCTTCGCTACTTCACCTGAGGGGAGCTTGCAGTTAGGTGTTCTTTCTACCTTAGGGTCCCACCAGGCCCTTCAATACAGCCTCAATTCAGTCATCTCGTTTCTAAAGCAGTATGGTGAGGTAAAAGCTGTCTCCCGTCCCCAAATCACCACCCTCAATAATCAGCCAGCGGTCGTTTCCGTAGGGGTAAATGACTTCTACGTAACCTTTGAGCAACAAACTACCTCTGCCCAGGCAGGCTTAGCCACCAGCCAGGTAACCAGCCGGCTTAACCCGATCTTTATCGGTGTTACCCTTAGTGTCACCCCCCAAATAAGTCCTGAGGGAGAAATTGCCATGAAAATTGTACCCGCCATTAATAAACGAATTGGCGAAAAGACAGTGCCTACGGGAATCCCCTCGTCTCCCACCCAGACAATTCCTTTGCTGGAAACCCGTCAGACGAGTACTCTGGTACGGGTCAAAAATGGAGAGACCATCATTATCTCCGGCCTCATTCAGGAAAATGAGGATACCGTAAAAAAGAACGTTCCTTATTTTTCCGATATCCCGGTAGCAGGGAAGCTCTTTCGCCACACTGCCATTGAAAAGAGTAACTCTGAACTGGTTATCCTTTTAACCCCGAGATGTTCGGACCGGCCACTTAATCTTGAAGACCTCGGTTACCACACCATTACCAAGGAAAAATAGATGTACAAGGAATTCTACCAGCTTGAAGATAACCCTTTCAGGCTCTCGCCCGACCCTCGCTACTTTCTTTTCTCGTCCCGGGCAAGGGGCATATTTGATCAGCTTATCTATGGTCTCCAGCAAGGAGTTGGATTTATGATGCTCACTGGAGAAGTTGGCGTGGGGAAAACCTCTTTTCTTAGGTACTTTCTCAGAAATCTTGATGATAAGGTAGAACGCGCCCTTATTTACAACCCTACCCTTGGAAGTTCCGAGGAATTACTCAAAAATATCATGCTGGATTGGGGGGTACGAAAAAGATTTTCTCGTGAATCTAGAAAAGTTGAATTACTTAGAATAATTCTTCGCTATCTTATAAATCGCTACCAAAAAAATAAAAAATTTCTCCTTATTATTGATGAAGCTCAGGCACTTTCAGATACCCTGCTTGAGGAGGTGAGGCTGCTTTCCAACTTTGAAGCTGATGATGAAAAACTCATCCAAATTCTTTTGGTAGGGCAGGCGGAATTAAAAAAAAGAATAAATCACCCCTCCTGGAGGCAGCTTCATCAAAGAATTGCCGTGAAATCCGAACTCCCTCCGCTTCAGCAAGATGAAGTGGGGGCCTATATCCGGTTTCGCCTTACCGTTGCGGGAACCAAAGAAGATTTCTTCCAGCCGGACGCTATAAAAGCAATCTTTCGAGCCAGCAGGGGAATACCCCGTCTGATTAACCTCATTGCTGAAAGAAGCTTGATCGCGGGATATATCTCTTCCAGACGCACCATTGGGAAACAAGAAGTTAAAATGGCCTTGAGGGACCTGGACATCAGGTAAGAGAAGTTGTATGAGTCTCATTGAAAAAGCCTTAAATAAAGCGAGCAAGCAAATAAAATCAAATTCTTCCGGGGACGGCGCTCTTCCGGTTGTTGACCCTAATAATATAGTAGCTCCCTCGCCAGCACGAAAAAATGTTTGGCTCTTAACGTTGGGGGGGCTGTTTTTCCTCATTGTGCTTATGCTGAGCATCTTTTTCTTTCTCTCCCAAAAAATTCTACCGCCCCCATCAACAATGGTGAACCCAAACGTCAAGAGCGTCCCCTCCCCTCCTTCACCATCAATCAGTACCGGTGCTGATCTTGCTGTAACACCCTCAGCCAAAACTGATAGTAATAACGTTAGAAAAGCGGCTATCGCAGGGAAAAAAATCCAGGAAGAGAGCGCTTCTCCTCCTTTATCAACCTCACCTAAGGACCTTCCCTTTATGGCGAAACCAGCACTACCGGAGGAACCTAATCAGTATCCCGCAGCAAAAAAAATACATGCTCCACCAGACAACCTGTTACCGGAGAACCGAATCAATAACCTGCTAAACAAAGCTTATGCTTATGGAGAAACAGGAAAAAACGCTGAAGCCTTGCAGTGTTATAATGAAATCTTATCCCTTTCCCCACAACACTATGAAGCGCTCCTGAATCGGGGTATTATCAAACAGAGAATGAAAAACCTGGAAGGAGCGGAAAAGGACTTACTTGTTGCTTTTCAGATGCATCCGGATGATTTAATTCTCCTTAATTCCCTGGGGGTATTTTACTTGGAAAAAGGGGATGAAGAGAAAGCCACGACCTTTCTTTTAAAGGCAGGTGATGCTACCGCACTGATAAATCTTGCGCTCCTTTACTGGGAAAAAAGGGACTGGGAGAATGTTATCTCCAGTCTCCAAGAGGCTAAGAAAAGGGACACTCAAAACCCTTACGCCCCTTATTATCTTGGCCTGCTGTATCTTCAAACCGGAAACTCAGCCTTTGCCTATGAGGAGTTGGAAAAAGCAGTATCCATCGCGAAGAAAAGAGGGCTTATTGACTTAATTCGTACCATTGAATCTCTTTCCTTAGGTTATTAGCAGCTCAGACCCTGGTTAGAAGATAGGGATGAGTAAATTATCAATGATAAATTATCATTGCTCATTTTACATTTTTCATTTTCCGGGCACTAATCTTTGCTTAAGATTTCTTCGCTCACAATGACTGTTAGCCTAAGAGAATGCACTCTTTGATTTAATTTCAACAAATGTGGCACACCATCATAAAGATTCTTATCGTTTTGAACCTCCCCTTAGCACCCCTGATCCTTGCCCGGGGTCTTCGTCTGGATCGCATTTTCTTTGCTTTCTACCTGGTTACTTTTTTCCTGGCTTCTTACTTATTACTAAAGCCCCCCGCGTCTTATTCCCTCCATCTGGTCTTTTTCCTCATGACTCTTAACCTGCTCTGGCTTAACCTTTTCTTTGCCTCTCCGGATGGTACGAAATCCAGAGAAGAGAAAATAGTTTCTTTTATTCTTTTACCTTTTTGCTTTTCTCTCATTGCCCTTTTTTATTTCAATTATTTTCCTGAGATTATCAATGATGAACTCTATTTCCCTTATCCTCTGTACCCCTCACTGACTTTACTAATGGCGGTGATCTCCCTCCTCATGCTCGTCACGGGATGGGAAAGATTCGAAAGGGGTCAAAATACCCCCATTAGTGAGCAAATTTTTCGATTAGGACTCATTCTCTGGTGGCTGGTCTATTTTTTTCTCCTTGCCAGAATGATATTTACTGGAGATAGGGTTTCAGTAACGTTTTTTCGCTCTCTCTTCTGTTTCCAGTTACTGTGGCTTCTGGGAATATACTTCCTCATATTTAAGGGGAATTTCCTTGAGGTCCGCGTCCACCCTTCGCCCCAATTATTAGGTCATGCCACCCAGTCACTTCTGGTATTAGGGATTCTTAGTCTTTTCTTCTGGTTCGAAGCCCTCAGTAGAGAGTGGGATCTTCCGCCTTATTCTGCCACTGTGGTCGCGGTGATTCTCCTCACCGGAATCCTCACCTTTCCCCTCCTCCCTTTTCGTCCTTTTCAGACTCTCCAGAGGATTTTTTATCACCATCTCTATCTTCCTGAGCAGGACTTTGCCATTGAGGTATCCCATTATCTCAAGGTAATGCGGGGAGAAGAAAACTTGGAGAAAATTATGGACCATCTTAAAGGGCGTCTAAACATCGATTCCGCAGTGCTCTATCGAACTGACAAAGGAAATATTAGACAATGGAACCTTTATCTATCCGCTCCCAACCAGGAAAACCTTCCTCCTTCTCTCACCACCCTACCCAACATTGGATTAAAGCTGGGGAAGTTCCCTCTCATTAAAGCGGTTCCCCTTGAGGCAAGGGAGGGTACCCCCGGACACCTCTTCCTCCTCGGAGAAAGAAGGAAAAAATTTTATTCTGAAGAAGAAAGCTTGATTAGATTCTGGTCCCGAACCCTCGGGCTGTTGCTCCAAGAACTGGAACAAAAAGAAAAGGAAAAAGAACAGGAAAAGCTCATGTACTTTTCTCAAGCTACCTCTTTTTTGCTTCATGACGCCAAAAACCTTGCCCAGTTACTGGATCTTCTTCTTAAAAATGCTCAGAATCTGGCGGGAGACGACCTGGTCGCTTTTTTCCAAGAATCCTTACCCGCCTTAGAACAAGCCCGAACCCGAGCTCGGAGAATACTGGATAGACTGGAAACCTTCCAACCAGGTAATCAGCCGGTTCTGAAAGATAGTGACATTCGTGAGGTTCTGGAGCACACTGTAAAATCGATCTGTTTATCCTTGAAAAGACCCAATGTTTCATTTTATTCGAAAGAAAAAAAATCCCCTTGGACGGGTGATCCTGACGGTCTTAAAACGGTCATGGAAAACCTGATATTAAATGGACTTCAAGCCGGAGCACCCGAGGAGGGAAACGTTGAAGTCAGTCTTCAGGATGAGGGAAAAGGCTACCATATTCAGGTGAAAGATGAAGGGGCAGGTGTTTGTGAAGAACACCGCGATAGAATATTTGAGCCGTTTTTTACTACCAAGCGGGGAGGCAGTGGTCTCGGACTCTATCAGGCCAGAGTGATAGTGGAAAGAATGAGAGGCAGAATTTGGTACGAACCCAAACAACCGAAAGGAAGTATGATCCATGTCTGGCTTAGCAAGCATTCTTCTCGTTGAGGACGATAGCTCTCTTGCTCAACAGCTCAAATGGTTCCTGAAGAAAAGTTACCAGATAGAACTTGCATCCACCCGCGAGGAAGCAATAAACTCCCTTGGCAGGGAAGAATACTACGTAATGCTTCTGGATCTGGGGCTGCCACCTCATCCAGAAAACCCCACAGTAGGTCTTAACCTTCTTCAAGAGGCGGTCAAACAATATCCCTCCCTCAAGGTAATTGTTTTAACTGCTCATGGAGACCAACAAACCGCCCGGGAGGCTCTCTTTCTTGGAGCCTATGACTTCCTGGTGAAGCCAGTGAATGAAAACCTGCTTGATACGCTTATCAATCGGGCGTTCTACCGGAGAGAGTTAGAAACCGAATTTCTGGAAGGGCAAAAATATGACCTTCCCATCCCCATGGTAGTGGTTGCAGATAAAATGCAAGAGGTTATTCAGATTGCCAGAGAAATAGCCGCCTTGCCGGTGAGCTGTATTCTTCTGGGAGAAACCGGGACCGGAAAAGAATTGGTCGCTCAGATTCTTCACTATTTTAGCCCCCGAAAGAACGAACCGCTGGTGGTGGTAGAGTGTTCCTCCATCCCCATTACCCTGGGTGAAGCTGAACTTTTCGGGACCGAAAAGGGTTCTTATACAGGATCCATTGCCCGGAGGGAAGGAAGAATCAAACAGGCTGAAGAGGGAACCTTATTTCTCGATGAGATAGGTGAGCTTTCCTTAGAACTCCAATCCAAACTATTACGCTTTCTCGAAACTCGGGAATATACTCCCATCGGGGGAAAAACCTGTAAGGCTGATGTGAGGATTATTGCCGCCACCAACCGTAATCTCACTGAAGAAGTAGCACGGGGAAGATTTCGCCTTGACCTCTACCATCGCCTTTGTCAGGTGGAGATTGCCATTCCCCCACTCAGGGAGAGACGAGACGAAATTATCCCCCTTGCCAAGTATTTTCTTTCCAAGATAGGACATGAATTTAGAATGTCCCCTCCCCCGCTCACCGTTCAGGCGGAGAATGCTCTTCTTAACTACCCTTTCCCAGGAAATGTTCGGGAACTGAAAAACATGCTCTCCCGGGCCATGATTCTTTCAAAAGGGCGACCCCTCGGGAGCAAAGAACTCGGGATTGGAGAACCTGAAGAGAGTGAGAGCAAAATGATACCTGACCTTAAACCTGGTTTTAATCTTCCTGAAGCAAGAACTACTCTGGAGCGGAAATGGATCGAAGAAGCCCTTAGAAGACACCAGGGCAAAATATCATTGGCAGCTTCTGACCTCAATATTCCCAGACCCACCCTCTATGATTTGATGAAAAAGCAGGGAATCAAAGGCCAGGGGTCAGGGGACAAAGATCAGGGCGAACAGCCAGGGGACAGGGATCAGGGGTCAGGGGACAGGAGGAATTAAGTGGGCATCAAGAGTTACCGAGATTTGGAAGTTTGGCAAAAAGCGATGGATCTGGTAGTGGAATGTTATCAAATCACAAAGAAATTTCCGAAAAAGGAGGCTTTTGGATTAGCCGGTCAACTGCAACGTGCAGCAATATCAATCCCAGCAAATATCGCTGAAGGTCGTGAACGACAATATACCAAGGAATTCATCCAATATGTTTCTATTGCCTATGGCTCTCTTGCAGAATTGGAAACTCACCTTTTAATTGCCGAACGTCTAAACTATCTTGACGGAAATCAGGTTAAAAGACTATTAGACATGACATCTGAAGTCGGCCGTATGCTTTAATGGTTTGAGGAAGTCATTAGACAAAAATACCTGATCCCTGATCCTCGACCCCTATGTTGGAATTTCGACTACTTTAAGGAAATCCTGCCACTTTTTCGACAGAAAGGGCCTTTGTTTATGAAAAATTTTGGACAAGAACGGTTGGTATGGTAATTGCTATTTAAAAAATCGTAAAAAAAAAAGAGGAGGTGTTAAAAGTGTAGGATGGAGAGTGTGAAATAAACAAAGTTCATTATAAAACATAGAGGATGGGTTATAATGAATAAATGAATTAATCAATTCATATTATAGGAGGCAAAAAATGAGAAGAATAAACAATCAAAAAGGGTTTACGCTGGTGGAAATTGCCATTGTGCTGGTAATTATCGGCTTGCTCTTAGGAGCACTTCTTAAAGGGCAGGAGATGATCAAGTCCGCCAAGATCAAACGGGTGGTAAAGCAAGCTGATGAAATCCGGGCAGCGGCATTGACTTACGAGGACCTGCAAAGGTATCTTCCTGGCGATGACCCGGCACCAATTTTACCCGGAGTCGCGGGAAACGGAAATGGCCAGATTGCCGGTGCTGGAGAAATAGCGCAGGTTTTTATTCATCTTCAGGCAAAAAACCTAATCGCTGGCTCGTACACTGTTGCAAATCCGTCTCCAACTCATGCATTAGGAGGAACAGCATCAATATCCTGGGTCGCGGTTCAGGGCCTTACAACCCATTGGATCCAATTTACCACTATGCCTGGTACTGACGCACAGACCATTGATACCTCCTATGATGATGGGAATTATCTAACTGGGAGCATCCGTGGCAGTGCTGCTTATACTACCGCTACGGTGACGCTTTCAACGCAATTCTAAAGGAATCTTGAGGGGGAGGGGGAACTTACTCCTCCCTCTTCCTCCTCAGACGCTTCGTGAGGAAACTATGTGTTTAAGAACTAAATCGGGCTTCACCCTCATTGAGATGGCGATTGTCCTGGTCATTATTGGACTGATTCTGGGTTTAGTGCTGAACGGGCAAAACCTGATCGCCGGGGCCAAGAAAAAAAGATTACTATCTGACTTCCGGGAGTTGGAAGCAGCATTTAACACTTTTTATGACCGGTACGGACAGTATCCCGGAGATGAGAATGACTTTAAAGGGATTCCAGTGCCTGACGGAGATACTGAGAATGGAAATGGAAACGGTTTTATTGACGGGGGGGAAGACAATAACTTCGGCCGTTTCGTCTGGAATGACCTGGCCAAAGCAAGTACGGCTTTTTTAAAGGCCAATCCCTTCGGAGGCGCGTATGGCTGGATGGCGATCAATTTTCATCCCAGCCAAAGCCCGGGAATAAATCATTACCGCAATACGGTTTACGCTACCAATGTCCCGGCCGAACTGGCCCGCGAAATTGACCTTAACCATGATGACGGAATCTGGAATACCGGGGATATTGAGGCGGACGGAAACTACCAAAACGTTACCTTAGTAACTCTGTATTGGCGGCTTTAAGGAGGGCGAGAGATGAAGAAAGGCATAACGCTAAATGATCATCGGGGTTTTACGCTTATCGAGGTCGCCATCGTGATGGTAATCATCGGGATACTCATGGGAGCCATTCTCCGGGGACAGGAAATGATTAAAAACGCCAAAGACAAAAACTTCCAGACCAAGATCCGATTTATTGCCGCTGCCCAGTTCACCTACCTGGATAGGATGGGCCGCTATGCCGGAGATACCACATCTCCTCCGGATGGAATCATTAACCTCAACACTACCGCCTGGACCGAACTCACCAACCAGCAGATTCTCACCACCAATGACCAGAACCATGTTTTCAATGGCACATTCTCCTTTGGTGGAGGAGTTTTACCTTTCACAAACAATAACTATATCCAGGCTTCCCGTGTCCCCATGTGGGTTGCTCAATCCTTCGATAATAAAGTGGATGATGGAGTGGGAAATACCGGAAATGTCCGATGGTCAATTCTGGCAGGAATAGTCTACCCTCCTGCTGGTGATCCCAACGAAGTTGACAATATGTTCTGGGCTTTCGACCGATGAAAAAAAGCAGCGGTTTCACTTTAATTGAAATGGCCATCGTCCTCGTGGTGGTTGCATTTCTTTTGGGTGCGGTCGTGCAAGGCCAGAAAATGTTTTACAATGCCCGGATTCAGAGAATTGTCTCGGATCTGAAAGATTACTCTCAGGGATTTATCCTTTACTATGACCGGTACGGCATGTATCCAGGCGATGAGAATGATACCGGTTTTCCCAGCGGAGATACCCTCAATGGTGACCATGATGGCGTGATTGATTCATCTGAGCCGGCAAACGTTTGGGAGGATCTGGCAAATGCCCTGGGGGTGGTTCAGAAAACTTCACCCATTCGAGGGGGCACCTATACCTTTGGTTCCCGATCCTTTTTCGGTACCGCATCGCAGAACTTCATATCAGTGAACAATCTTCCAAACCAAATGGCCCAGTCCATTGACTCCAGACATGATGACGGGGTGTACGACACGGGAAACATTCAATCCAGCGTAGCTTATGACGGAAGCGAAACCCTCATAACGCTTTACTGGCGGACATAGCCTTCAATGAAAAATGTAAAATGTAAATTTTAAAATGCTAAATGTAAATTTTAAATTGAGAAATCTTAAGGGCCTAACCCTCATAGAGATGGCGATCATCCTGGTGATTCTGGGACTTCTATTTGGAATGACTTTTCCCCTCCTCTCTGAACTAACCAAACACCGGCACTTTCGCTCTACTCAAAAAGATCTGGAGGAAATAAAACAAGCCCTCCTTGGTTATGCCGGGATTTATCATCGCCTTCCTTGTGCCGACGGAAATGGGGATGGAGTGGGTGACTGTGGAGGAACCCCAACGGTAACCGGAACTTTACCTTATTTAGATCTTGGCCTGGGAGCCGTAGATGCCTGGCGCAACGC
>JAZDOO010000226.1:0-5549 GCA_043798555.1 Pseudomonadota bacterium
CATGCAGCGAATCGCAGAGACGAACCGGTGTGGGTTATCATAGTTTCGTATCCCAATCTTGTAACATATTAAAGAAATCGGCAAACAAGCTAACACGAGCCATACAAGGTGGGGAAATTTTCCAGAAAACAAGCCTACGAGTAAGACAACATAAAAAAAAGCGATAATGCCCCCATACAATCTCACCACATTCTTTTGACCAATCCTTACACATATGTTCCGCTTGCCAGCGACCCTGTCCTGAAAATAGTCCGGCACTTCATTCAGGATTGATATTCCAAACAGAAGAAGTGCGGGGATGATTGATACAAAAATTGGTGTAAAATCTATCCGCTGTGTCTGAATATAATAGCTTCCAAGCATCATAAAAGGACCATAGGAGAGCGCAATTATAATCTCTCCAAACCCGCGATACGCTAATTTGATCGGAGGCCCAAGGTAAAAGAAGGCTGCAAAGAATCCAATGAGGGAAAGGATAATGATCGCCACCCCTAACTCCAGTGTCAGGTAGATCGCTACAATCAGAGCGATAAAAAATGCTGCAAGACCAATAAAAAAAGTCCTATTCGCCACAGGTTTGGGGTTTAATTGAAATACCCTATCTGTACCCAACCGCCAGTCAAAAAATTCATTGAAGGCCTCAACCCCAATAAGAGCAAACAGAAGACCTGTAAGACCTATGAGAAACAAAAAAAGATTGAATTTCTCATCAGAATAAAAAGCAAGTGCTGCCCCTAAAACATATGGCAAGAGTCCAGCGAATAATAGAAATCTATATCGAAATAGTTCTATCAATCGGGATAAAGTTCCACCCATTTATTGGCTTCTTTGAAGAGTTTTGGGTCATTAATGACCTCTTTTGCAAAAGCAATGACCTGAGGGTTCTTCCAAGCCATCTGATACCGCTGCCAGACCTCAGAAAGATTCTGTTTCCGAAGATCGCCACAGATAAATGGAAGCGGTCCAATGATTTTGAATTTCCCATTGGGAATAACCAAGAGACTTGCCGAAGGGTGTTCCAGCCGATATTTTAACTCCTCTATAACATCGTAAGGATAGTAGTACACCTTCATCTTGCCATCGTATTTAGTTTGCTTCTCTTTTAGGACCTCAAAAAACCTTTCATACTCTTCATCGGAAGGGCACAAAATATCCCAGTTTTGTGCCGCCCGTCCAATACGCATAATCTTGCCTGTGTAGAAACCGTAGATTCCCATCATGTATGCCATTTCAATGACATCGCCTGTCTCATGGATATTGAACTTTGTCGGGACAAACACTATCTCTGTATTGACTCCCGCCTCGACAAGATACTTACAAGCATCGATGGTCTTCTGCCAATTTCCTTTCAGCCTTAACCTTTCAAAGGCTTGAGGGGTAGCACCATCTACGCTCACTTGGACAGACCGGAATCCGAGTCCTGCAAACTGATTAGCTACCTCATGATCTATTAAAAGGCCGTTCGTTTCCACTTTTAAACTTACACCATGGCTTCGAAGAAATTCACTGATCCTAAAGAAGTCCCGATGCAGCAAGGGTTCTCCACCAGAAATCGCCACATACGGCACCCTGAGATTAACAATCTGCTTGCAGAAGTCCATAATTTCTTCTGTTGTGAGTTCATCCGGCATACTGTGCCCCGCCTCTTCACAGCAATGGAGGCAGTCAAGGTTACAGGCTGAATTTAGTTGCCAGGCAATAAATAAAGGAGCATCAAAGTCTGTAAAGCTACTTCCTTCAATCTGATACTCATTTGAGAGCAGACGCAGTTCGTTTTCTGTCATTTTCATTTCTCCTTTTTAAGAATCCCTTTGTCTTTCAAGATTGATATGAACTCATCCACATCGCCTTTAATTATAGCTGGGTCGCTGGTATAATTTTTAGCTAACTCAGCGGTTGCATGTGTAGGCTCTTTTCCTTCCTCAAGCAAACGAAGGATTTCTGCCCCAGTTTCGTTTGTTACAAATACTTTCTCAGTTAGCGTCTCAAATATCACTGCTCCGAATTTTTCTTGTCGCACTTTAACATGTTTTTCAAATTCCATATGCATCCTCCTTTTGTTGTAAACACATTATGGCAGAATTTCAGACCCCCTGTTAGCACTGGACCGGAAAGCGATTAATTGCAGCCCCACCATCCAGGGGGTCTGAATTCATGTCAAATCTAGATTAGGTGAACCTGATATACGGCTGTGCCATCACACGGCCGGACACATCCTCAATTGTCGGCCTCTTCCACTCCTTCTTGCCATCGTTGTTGGCCTTCTTTCCTTTGTCGCGCGTGAGGACCTTCTTTCCATCCTTTTTTTCTTTCATTTTTTTCACCTCCTTTGATTTGTTATTTTACTCCTTCCCGCTTGAGAAGGAGCAGTTCAAATATAGATGTTCAGCTATTTCCACCACCTCCTTCCATAAAGGTCATTTTATATAATGATTAAGCATTTATGACGTCTGCCGGCGCGTTAGCGAAAGCGAATGTGGGTGAAGCCCCGAAACGAAGTGAAGCCTAAATGCTTCGTTATATGCTGTACCATGCCCCTTTAGCCTACTTGATCCTGCTATAGCTGAACTGGCCCTTCGCCCCGTGCAGAGTCCTATGCCGACCTAAAACGGCTTCAACTCTAAATTTCAAAGAGCAACTTTTACCTGCTAAAAACAGTGCATCCAATCCTAAGACGAAAAAATCAGACAGTACTCCAAGAGCCGCCCCTTCTTCATCAACTACCACGGCTTCATTAACACATGTCTATCAAACAACATCCCCCACTCATCACCGAGGTCATCTGGGCCCCCCACGCTACTAAAAACTCCCATCCCTCAGACCGGCCTTCGAAAGAACCTATATCACCGCCAAAGAAGACTTGGAGATGCTAAAAATACCAAAAGTCCGCGGTCACAAACGAGCCGCCATCCTCGCCCAATTGACCCTGACCACCATTCTTCCTCCAACGAGTGGCCCAGTTCATCATCAAGGTCACCTCGCAGTCAGAAAAGAACGAATCAAAAGTCCATCCGGCTTTATCGTCATCCCGGGACCTAAAGTCCCCATGTTCATCATGAACCTTGTCCACCGGGACTAAAGTGGTCATGGGCCTATACCTCTGCTCCCCTATATCTCCTCAACAAGCCGAACGGAGATCTCTTTCCTTCCACCGGTTCAGAGCTGCAAATATTACCCTTTTCATCCCTCAATTATTACCTGAATCCTACATTCCAGGCCTAAACTCATCCCCCAAAACCTATCCGTCTTGAAAAAGCTAATCCTTTTCTTTAAACTGAATTCTTCGATTGCCTCAAAAAATACAAGAATAAAAAAATTTGCCAGATTCTAAGCGCATAACATTGTTTGTTTTAGCTGACAGCTAATCGCTATTTAAACGCTTCCGGGTGTATCCCTCTGGCCATTTCTTCCAACCCATCCATAATTCTCGGCGAAGGTCGGTGGATCAGGTCGGCGTCGACAACGTAAATTCGGCCGAGGCGCACGGCGGAGATTTCTTTCCATCGGTCCCACCATGGCCTCTGCTCGGCCAAGGGATCCCTCGATTTCATGGACGAGAGAATGATCACCTGGGGATCTTGGGTGATTATTTCTTCCATGCTGTACCGGGGGTGTTTCCCCTTCGCCTTTTCCGCTATATTTGCGCCGCCAGCGAGCTGGATCAAATCATGGACAAAAGTTCCTTTCCCCGAACTGATCAGGGGATTGTAAGCCAGAATGTGCAACACCCGGAGCCGGGGCCTTCCTTGAACCTTCTTCTGGATAATTTGAATCTTCTCTTTCATGGAGGCAACGACTCTCGCGGCCGCCGGTTGTGAGAAAGTTGCTTCTCCGATTTTCTGGATCGAGGCCATCACTCCCGGAATGCTCTTGGGGTTGGTGACGTAAACCGGAATCCCCAGACCGGCCAATTTTTCCACGACGGTCTTTAATCCTCCATCTGCGGTCCCTACGACGAAGTCCGGTCTCAAGGAGATGATTTTCTCCAGGGAAGGGGTGATGTACCCACCAATCTTCTCTTTTTTCCGAGCTTCAGGGGGATAATTACAATACGTGCTAACGCCCACCACTCTCTCCCCGAGCCCGATGGCGAAAAGGATTTCGGTTACGCTCGGGGCCAAGGAAATGAGGCGTTGGGGTGGGGCCTGTATTTCCACTTTCCGGCCTACCTCATCCGTGAAGGTGGCGGCGAACGAATTCCCACCGCCAATTAGGATGAAAAGAATAATCACAAGAACAATCTGCAATCTGCAACCCGCAATCCGCAATTTACCACCTATCCATTGATTAATTTCACCAGCGTCCACGAGGGGGTATACTCAATTATGTTCAGGCACCCGTAATCCTGCTCGATCCGCAGCAGGTGAGCGAAGGATAAGTGAAGGGCCTCGGCCAGAATTACCCGGTTCAGAGCACCATGGGAAACCAGGGCGAACTCCTGCTCTCGGTGGAACTCGACCAACTCCTGTAACTTGGGGATCGCGCGCTCCCGTACATCCCCCACGCTCTCCCCGGCAGGAATGCGGAAAGTCTCTACGTTATTGATCCACTGGGGAATGTCTGTAGGGTATTTTTCCATGACCCCCTGATAATTCAGCCCCTGCCAGCGGCCGAAATGCATCTCCCGGAAATGGGGAAAGCCCTGGGGTACAAGGCCGTGCGGTTGGGCGATGATTTCTGCTCCTTTTTGGGTACGCCGGAGGTCGCTGCAATAAACCGCAGATAAGTTTTTATCTTTTAATAGATCCCTCAGGCGCTCCATTTGCTTCAGACCGGTGAGGGTAATGTCAACATCGGTTTGCCCGTTATAGACTCCGTGGTTGACCACTTCGCCGTGGCGGGCCAGATAAATTCGGGTTCGTTCAGGATCCATGGTTTAAGACTCTTTCATGAAAATTCAATAACGCCAATGAAACATCCCGGACATCAAAATCAAAACCAGAACCTCATTGGTCTCATTCGCTGCGCCGAGGATGTCTCCAGTGATGCCCCCGATCTTATTCTCAAAGAATTTTTGGAAGAGAAGAGTAAAAACCCCTACCACCAGCCACAGGATCATCCCCCAAAAACGGTAGAAGAAAAAGCTGAGAACTAAGGAAGTGGCTGTGGCCACGACCATTTCTCTTTTAGCCAGATTTTCCTTAAAGGGAAGACCCAAGCCGCCTTCCAGGCGCGCATAACGAGCCCGGTAGGTTAATTGCACCATGGACCAGCGGCTGAGAATCAAAGCCACGAGCAAGGTCTTCATCATGGCTCTGTCAGGCAAAGAATCGAGGGCCAAGAATTTAATTCCTAAAATTAAAATCAAACCAACGACCCCGAAAGTTCCCACCTGATGATCCTTCATGATTTTCAGTCTTTCTTCGGGGGTCTTTCCGGCGGCCAGCCCATCGCAGGTGTCGGCCAGGCCATCTAAGTGCGAACCTCCGGTCAGAAGGACCAAAAGCATGACGATCAGGCCATCCGCGAGGCTGCGGGGAAAAGCCAAGTAAAATAGCCATTGAGCCGCCCAGAGAATCAGTCCGAGAAGAAGCCCAATCACCGGATAA
>JAZDOO010000038.1:0-5447 GCA_043798555.1 Pseudomonadota bacterium
TGAAAAATGAGGGAATCTGCCTCACTGGGAGGCCGGTATAATGGCATATCATAATACATTGCTGTCCCCTTACTACTTCAATTCTTTCAACGTCTTTATCAGTTCGTTATAGTTTAAACAGTTGAGCAGGTCTTTTTTTTCAAGCCATCCTCTGCGGGCCACAGAGAGTCCAAGTTCTAAATATTCCATTTGATCCAAGATATGGGCATCAGTTCCTATTCCGAGCTTCACCCCTTTATTTTTGGCTGCCCGGCAGTAAATGTCATTCAAGTCTAACCTCTGCGGGTAGGCGTTGATTTCCAAAGCAGTATTCGTTCTCGTTGCTTCCTCCACAATAGCGTCCATAGTAAGAGGATACGGTTCCCGCTCTCCGATGAGACGACCCGTAGGGTGGGCAATAATATGAACCCTTGGATGGCGCATTGCTTTAATGATTCGATTGGTAATGGTTTTTTCGTCCTGTTTAAATCCGCTGTGAATAGCGGCGATAACAATATCGAGTTCATTGAGGAGTTCATCAGGATAATCCAATGATCCATCATTGTTAATATCCACTTCAGTACCACAAAGGAGCTTTACCTTCCTGCTTTTCCGGTTAAACTCCTTTACTTCCCTAACCTTGTCTTTCATTTTTTCGACCGGAACCCCTCCGGCAACCTTGAGCGATTGGGAATGATCACAGACTGCTACCCATTCAAGCCCCATTGCCTCAGCCTTTCGGGCAATCTCTGCTAAGGTTGCGCTCCCATCACTGTAATTGGAATGAACATGGAGGTCGCCCCGAATATCCCTCAATTCCACTAAGCTTGGGGATGTCCCATTAAGGGCAGCTTCAACCTCTCCCCGATCCTCACGTAATTCCGGGGGAATAAAAGGTAACCCCACCGTCCCATACACTTCCTTCTCTTCTTTTCCCCCGATCCGTAAGTCTCCCTGAAATATCCCGTATTCATTTATTTTTAGTCCTTTTTTCACCGCTAATTCCCGGAGACGGATATTATGCTCCTTTGATCCGGTAAAGTAGCATAAGGCAGCCCCAAAACACTCAGGATCAACCACCCGGAGATCCACCTGAACCCCCTCTTTAGTGCGAATACTGGATTTTGTTCTTCCCTTGGCCTGAATCTCTTCAACCTGAGGGAGTCGGGTAAAAAAGTCCATTACGTTCTCCGGGGCAGAAGAGATAATCAAAATATCTATATCTTTAATAGTTTCTTTTTGACGTCGGACACTTCCGGCCACACTTATTTTTTTCACTTCTTCCAATTTCTCCAGCTCTCGGGTGATCTCCCGGGAAAGCGTGAGCATGGTATTCAGGGGCATCCGCGCTAACTTCTGCCGATAGAGGGCAATTCCTTTCAGGATATTTTCTTCAGTTTTGGCCTTGATTCCCGGCAACCCCTGGAGCTTGTGCTCTTTAGCCAGGTGTTCTAACTCATCTACACTGGTAACATGTAACGTATCAAAGAGATTTTTCGCTGTGCGGGGACCAAGCCCGGGAATTGTAATAATCTCCATAAGCCCTTCAGGAATCTCTTTTTTCATCGCTTCATACTGTTTAAGCGTCCCGGTTTCTATTATTTCGGTGATTTTTTGAGCCAGATCCTTTCCGATCCCCGGAATGTTATCAAGGCCATCACGTTCAGCGATCAGGGCAATGTCTTCCGCCAAATTTTCAATATTAAGCGCAGCTCTCTCATAGGCGCGGATCCGAAAAAGATTCTCACCCTTTATCTCCAACATCTCTGCCATTCTTTTAAAAATGACGGCTACTTCTTTATTTTTCATATTCTTATCCTTACGGGGAAGGTATAGCTATAATGTTACCATAGTCAAAAACCATAGTAAAGATACCTTGATGTCCTCAGGCGCTTAAACTTTTTGAATGGACACAAAGGAATAAAAAAGCTAAATTACTGGGAGAAGGAGAAATGGCAAAAGAGGAGGACTGTGAAAAAAGAAGTGTTGAAGACAGAAAAAATCTCATGGAGGAGGACCGTCTCATGACCACAACAAACGCCTACCGGATCGTCACCGACCCTGATCCTTATGAGCCGTTTAAAATTGCCCTTGGGTATCGGGTGGGTAATCTTATATTTCTCTCCGGTCAAGCTGCCATAAACGAAAAGGGTGAAATCATCGGGGTAAATGATTTTGATGCCCAGGCCGAACAGGTGTTCAAGAATCTTAAACGCGTTCTGGAAGCAGCGGGGTCGAGTCTCGATAAGATCTTCAAAGTCACCATCTACCTCACTGATATGACAAACTTTCCCAAGATCGTAGCATTGCGTAAGCGCTGGTTTACCAAGCCTTATCCTGCTGATACCATCGTGGAAGTAAAAGCACTGGGTCTTCGAGAGCTTATGATTGAAATTGAGGCAATCGCATTGGTAAACGGTGAGATCATTGGCTAATCTTATGCTGACACGTGCTTTTGCAGGAACTGGTGCAGTGCATTGGCGACCCCGTCCGGGTCTACATCACACTGATAGTCAGGTCCCTTTACCACAGCAGACTCAGCATCAGGCCGGGCAGCTTTAGCTTTGGCGAAATAGGGCCATAACACGTCATCAGGAGAACCCATGAGGAGGAGGGGACCTTTCACCTTGTCAAATAATGCACTAAAATTCTGATCCACAATCGCACGGAAAGCCTGACCGCAGGCTTTCCAGCCCTTCAAATGATCAAGAGCCTCCCGGTGATGAAGGTTTACTGACACTTTTGCCCCGTAAATCTCGAGCATTTTCCAGCCCCTAAGTAAATGACTTCCGTCTGCCTGAGGAATGAGCTGGTCTACCATTTCTGTAGTGATCTTGCGCAAATCCTCACGTTCCTCTTTGTTTGCATAAATCGGGCCGACGATGGTGAGCGTGCGGATACGATCAGGGTGGCGCACCGCCATGTCGAGGGCAATACCGCCACCGGTGTGATGTCCGAAAATGTGGAAATCCTTAACCCCCAAATTGTTGAGCGCTTCAATAAACACGTCAGTGTAATAGCCAATACCCGGCACTTCGTCGGGAATAAACGAGTTGCCGTAGCCGGGAAAATCGGGCGCCATCATGCGGTAATACCTTTCAAGCCGCGTCATAATAGCCTCGAACATTACCGAAGAGCTTGTCGTCTGGTGTAACATTACTACCAAAGACAAATCCGTACCACCGTCGGTGTAACAATAGTGAATTTGACCTTCTTTCGTATCCACATACGCTTTTTTAATCATCTTAACCTCACGATTAAGGTGCTCTCTCCCCGCCTTCAGACGGGAAAAAATGAGGCAACTAAGGATAAGAAGTCCCTATGGCGTTATCTGGGTTAACAATACTTTATTTAACTATACCTTCCCTAAGAGCGATTGTCAATGCTTTTGGTAGACCTTTTTCCATGGTTCCTGTTTAAAGGCCAGATGATCTTTGAGTGCCTCCTTGAGGGTATCGGAAGCCAAAAGCGCACAATGTTCGCTCTCTTGTGGCAGTCCACCCAGGTTATCAAGGATTACCTCCTGACTGATCTTAAAGCCTTCCTGAACGCTTTTCCCTACAGCCAATTCTGTCGCCATGCTCCCTGCGGCCAGCGTGGGACCACATCCCTCAGTTGAAAATTTGGCCTCCAGGATCCTACTGTCATTAATTCTCAGAGTTGTCTCCATGGTGTCTCCACAAATGCCCGTTAGTCTCCCGATCCCTTGAGGATTTTCAATTCTACCCCAGTTCCGGGGATTGAACCACCGGTCAATCACTTTTTCGGAGTAAACCTTTCGGGCATCTTCTATTATCTCTGCCTGCAGTTGTTCAAAGAGCTCCTTTTCAGTATGTGATTCCATCATGTAGTCCTCCTTTTAATCCCTTCCATCAATAATGACTAATGCCCCCGTATTTTTTGCAAATTTCGCCGCTCTTTCTTGGTAGGCCTTCCTGGATATTTAAGAGGTCTTGCTCGTATTGAGTTTTTCATTATGCTCATTAACTCAGTAGCTTCTTCTGACAGCGCTTGGCTTTGCTCTTCCCGATATAACGTTCTCGCCTCTTTTGCCGAAATGCTTTTAAAAGAAATGTCCAGGACTTCCATCTCCCGGTAGTGCGTGCCTGCCTTGACCGTTATCTTATCCCCTGATTTTATCATTTTGGCTGATTTGGCCACCTCACCGTTCACCTTGACTCGTCTTTCCTCGCAGGCGTGATTTGCCTGACTCCGGGTTTTAAAAATTCTTGCTATCTTTAGCCATTTGTCTAACCGGATCGTTTTTTCAGAAAGGCTTTCCATAAATGAAAGAACTGGTATGTAATCTTTAGACCCTGAAACAAGTTCAGGGTGACAACATTGGGCACGTTAAACAAGCTCTAACATCCGATTTACCGCTCGCAGAGCTCTCTCCCTAATATGGGGAGGAACCGTAATCTGAAATTCCATTCTCTCCAGAGACCATAATACTTTCTCCAAAGTAATGGATTTCATGTTCGGACAAACCGCTCGTTTAGAAGCCGGAATGAATACTTTCTCCGGATTTTCTTTTCTAAGCCGATGAAGGATGCCGGTTTCGGTACCGATAATAAATTCTTTGGCAGAACTCTGTCGGACTCGTTTAATAATCCCGCCCGTACTCAACACATAGTCTGCCTTGGCAATCACTTCAGGACGACATTCCGGGTGAACCAGAATTTCCGCCTGAGGATATTGGTTCTTCAGAATGACAATATCATCCACTGAAATTTTCATATGGGTAGGGCAATATCCCGGCCAAAGAATAAGTCGCTGCCTGGTTTTTGTGGCAGTATAGGAGCCCAAATATTTATCTGGAATAAAAATGATGGGCCGCTCGTCGTCCAGGCTTTCCACCACCTTGATAGAATTAGATGAGGTGCAACACACATCACACTCCGCTTTCACCTCGGCAGTGGAATTGACGTAACAAACCACCCGGGCTCCAGGATTTTTTTCTTTTTCTTGTCGAAGCTGTTCAGCGGTAATCATATCCGCCATGGGGCATCCGGCATTCAGATCGGGGAGGAGGACAATCTTATCGGGAGAAAGTATGGCCGCAGTCTCAGCCATAAAATGAACCCCACAAAAAACAATCACTTCCGCATCGGTCTTGGCAGCTTGCTGGCTGAGCCCCAGGGAGTCGCCCACAAAATCAGCAATGTCCTGCACTTCCCCAACCTGGTAATTATGGGCAAGAATAATCGCTTTTCGCTCTTCCTTTAACTGAAGAATCTTCTCTCTCAAATCTTGATTCGACATCCGTAGTCTCCACCTAATCTGGTTCCTATTAAAAAAGGCTTAATTCCAACCAGGAGCCAGAAGGCAGAATATCAGTTACAAAATTTCATTCTGGATTCTGTCTTCTGACTTCTGACTTCTAAATTCCCCACCCCATCTCACATCTTGACCGGCCAAAAGGGAGATAGCCCCCGTAACTTGCTGATAATCGGGGGCAATTTTTCGAT
>JAZDOO010000264.1:0-3234 GCA_043798555.1 Pseudomonadota bacterium
CCTTCACCGTAATAGGGCTTGCGGAACTGATAAACCTTTCTGGTTCTAATCCGCCCCTCCGCATCAATCAGATCAAATTGGAAGTCACCGGCATAATCCTTCAAGGGCTTGATTTCCATTCCCAGGAAGCTCGTTTGAAGCTGGACGTAAGCTCTCGCATCCCACCCAGCGGTATTTACGTTCGCCTGCTCCGGGGTGATGCTCAGCCCCATTGACTCCTCTGGGTAGCCGAAGACTCCCACCGCATCCTTTAATTCATCCACCCCGATGGGAACCCGGTCATCAGGAATGTCCACATCCTGCCAGGAAGTAACCTTTTTATCCGGACCTACCACTGGTTTAATAGCCTTCCAGGCAAAAGAAGAACTGGTAAAGGTCATAACTAAAGCCATTGAGACCACCACCATAAATGCCATCAATGTTTTTTTTCTTACCATCTTTATCCTCCTCTTTTTTAAATAATTTAGTAATTAGAATTCACCATGCTTTATTATTTTTTGATCACCCCCTCGTACAAAAATTTTGGTTTAAAAACTCCAAGAATAATCGGTAAAACAAAAAGAGAACCGAGCATGTTTAAAATCAGGATCTCAAAGGACCCCAGCCCCAGGTACCCCCAGAAGGTTTTGACGCAAATCAGGGGAATGTAGGCTAAAGAAAGGGATAAGGCTGAGTACATAACCGCCTTTCCAGTGCTGGTCCAGGCATTTTCCATGGCTTTTGACATATTCCCTACTCTCTTCAACTCCTCAAAATACCGGAAGAGGAGGTAAACATTGGCATCAATCCCCACCCCCAGACAGAGGCTGATAAACTGCTGGGCATTGTAATCAATAACATCTTTTCCACTCATGGTCAAGTACTGGAGCAGTCCGAGCATGATCACCATAACATAAAGGAGGGGGGCGACCAAGAAGATGGGAATAATCAGGTGCCGGAAAAGGATCGCACAGATAAGGTAGATCAAAAAAACCAGGACTACGCACACCGGCCAGAGCCAGGCCTGCGCATCTTCACTCATGGACGCTGAGACCCCAATAAAGCCTCCCGCCACTAAGGGATCAGCCTTCTCATAGGTCCAGTTTTCTTTCACCCACTTATGGGTGTCCTGCACTAACTTATCGTAACAGCGGGGATTGCCACAGCTCACCAGGGTTTTCAGGGCGGCATTCTTCCAGGTCACCGTATCAACGGTAGTCTCAAATTCACCCGGCGATCCGGTAGAAAGCATAAAAAGGTACTGGGCATTAAGAAGAGGGTCGTCAGCGACTTTATTATACTCCATGTTTCCTTCGTGAAAGAGAATATTTATCCCTCTCAGGTAGTTAGGCAGGGAGATACTGTAGGTAATCTCCGGCCGGGATTCTAACCAATCCTGCATTCTTTCGATCTGATGGAGGAATTCGGGATCTTTTCCCACATCAATCTCTTTCCCTTCAATCAGGATGTTATAAGGATACGCTCCGGAAAAGGTCTTGGCAATATCATTTTGATCCTGAAAAACCCAAATGGTTTTCCAACGGTACAACACATTGGAATAGATCGCCGTATCCCAGTCAAACCCCCCCACATACATAAACTTGAACAAGGATATGGTGGCGATGATTCCTAACGCCAAACCAGGAATAAATAACCGCCAGCGCCAGGGACCAAAACCCAGGGCAGCCGCTTTTCCCAAAAGCCTTCCCAAGAAACTCTCCTCTTCCCCCTTTGCCAAAGCAACCGCCTTCTCGGATGGTGGGGGGAAGAGAGACGTCAAGCTGGGAACAAAAAAGATGACCAGATAAAGAAAAGAAATAAGCCCCACCGCACTGCCCACTGCCATGTTGATGAGGTTACTGAAAGGAGTAAAAAGAATAATCACAAACCCGAGGGAATCGGTTACCACGGAAACGATAAGGGGGGGCATAATGTGGACATTAGCCTGAATAATGGCCTCATTTTCATTTCTGATTTCCCCATAGATTTCCTGATACCGTTTGAGATACTGAACCACGTGGGCAGCTCCGGCTGCCAGGATTATAAAAGGCGAGCCATAGCTTATGATATTAAAGGGAACTCCGGTCCAGGCCACCGCCCCCATACCAATAACTGATCCAATAATCCCCACGAGAAGGGGGAGGATCACTCCCCGCTTGTTCTGGAAAGAAATATAGAGGATAGTACCAAGTACCAGAAAGAGGAACAAAAAGGCAATGGGCATTTCCTTTCGCTGCTGCTCGTTCAGCCAGCCCATCTGAACCGGCTTGCCGGCGATTTCTACGGTGTGGTTCTCATCACTGTATTCTTTTTTGATCTTTAAAGCTTCTTCATAAATTTCATCGAGGGTGATTTCCCGGTTATAGTCAGCCATGATCAGCGTTCCCTTAAAGTCTTTGGAAACCAGTTTCCCATAGACCAGGGGGTTGGTCAAAACTCCCTCCTTTATCCGGGCAACCGCCTCATCAGTCCGGGGAGTTTCCGCCATCATTTGCTCAATGGTGATCATTTCCTCAGTAGCTTTAAAGTATTTTACTTTGGGAGCTGCCAGCCCTTCGAAATTAGGGGGGATAAATCCCTTCATGATGTAGAGACGGTCGGAAATTTCTTTAACTCTTTTTAAGGTATCGGTATTGTAGATGTCCTTATACTTCCCTCCTTCCTTGACCTTCACCATAACCTGGAGAATAGTCGCTCCTCCAAACTCTTTCAGGATCCGGTGGTTCAGTTTGACGTAAGGATGTTTTTGATTGCTCCAGTCATCCGGATCATTCAGGATAACCGCCGTAGTCATCTTCCAGCCAAAAAAAGCAATCAGCCCAATGGTAATAATTATATTGAGCCACCGAAATTTAAGGACCCATTCTGCTAATTTTCGCATTTACTCCTCCTCACTCCTTGATGCGCTTTGAATTAAAAAACGGTGAAAACACATCTCCTTTCCCCTCTGAAAGGTGACCTTATTGTCCATTGTTACACCGTAAAAGGCTGGAAAGGAAGCCTTTAACCGAGCATTTGCTCGCCCGAAACCCTATTTATACATAAAAAAATTTTTTTGTCAAATTATTTTTAACAACTTTAAGAATAATTAAAAAATTATTTAAGCTTCCCCAGAATTTCCCGGGCAATGACTATTTTTTCCACCTCCTTGGTGCCTTCATAAATCTCCAACACCTTGGCCGCCCGATAGAACCTTTCGATGTCATTATCATTGAAATAACCATAACCACCGTGAAGCTGGAGAGACTCATCCAC
>JAZDOO010000282.1:0-5586 GCA_043798555.1 Pseudomonadota bacterium
AAGCTTATCGCTTACTATATCCTCCCTGATAAATGTGAGCGTTCCTGTGATGCCTGCGTAGGAAGCTGCCCCACAGAAGCTATTTACACTGCCAGGCGCCGCATTAAGGCCATTGATCAGGATAAGTGTGTAAAGTGCTCAGCCTGTATGGAAGCCTGCCCTCCCCACTATAATGCAGTTGTTAAGTATTCCCCGGCTGATACTGTTCCTCCGGCCCCAGAACGACTTACCGAGGTAAAATGAGGAATGTCTGTCTTACCATAGATGACAGAAGCGTTGAAGCCCACGAAGGAGCTACTCTCCTCTGGATAGCGCTCAATAATGGAATCTACATCCCCAATTTATGTGCTCTTCCGGCACGGGAAAAGCCTTTTGGTGGTTGCCGACTCTGTTTTGTGGAAATTGCGGGGTACCCTGAGCCAGTTACCGCCTGTACCGAGCCAGTACGAGAGGGCATGATCGTAAGAACCAGGACCGACAAAGTACAAAAACTTCAGCGCACTGCTGCTGAGCTTATCCTCTCCACCCATCACGTTGATTGTGGCCACTGTGGAAAAAACAAAAAATGCGAGCTTCAAAAAATAGTCAGGCACCTCAAAATCACTTTGAGGCCAAAACGGCTTCGGTTAATTCCCAAAAATCTGCCCGTGGATAGCTCTCACCCCCTTTTCACGTACGACCCTAACAAGTGTGTACTGTGCGGGAGGTGTGTATGGGTATGTAAAGAACAGCAAAAGGCAGGGACATTAAATTTTGCCTATCGTGGATTCGATATGATCGTTACCACCTTCAGCAGTTTACCGTTTGGAGAGGTTACCTGTAATCAGTGTGTAAAGTGTGTGGAAGCCTGTCCCGTTGGAGCGTTGCTCTTAAAAGAAGTTACCACGTAAAGGAGGATACCATGCCTGAACCCTGGCCTTTAGTACAGACGCGACCAGGTCCTTCGTACCGAATCTTTTCCTTGCGCATTGACACTGCCAGAGCGCCCCACACTGGAAAAGAGCATGATTTTTATATTATTGATTCCCCGGACTGGGTGAATATCATCCCCCTTACACAAGACAACCAGGTGGTCATGGTGAGACAGTTCCGGCATGGCATTAAGGAACTTACGCTCGAGATCCCCGGAGGGATGGTGGAAAAAGGTGACAACCCTGAGGATGCTGCTCGCCGGGAACTTCTTGAAGAAACTGGGTATCAAGCGAAAACAATGAGTTTTTTGGGTGTGGTTCACCCCAACCCAGCAATTTTAACCAATCGCTGTTTTACCTATCTTGCCCATGACCTGGAAAAGATTAATGGAGGAAATTTTGACGAAACTGAGGATATTGAGGTAGTACTAATTCCTATAACTCAGATCCCCACCCTGACTCACGACGGCACGATTACTAATTCCTTGGTAGTTGCCGCGTTCTTTTGGTATTTTCTCAACCCCAAAATCAACTCGAGAGAATTTTTATTTTAGTTAACCATTGACAACGTACAGAATTTAAATTAGTATTCTTTTGTGTAATACAAAAAGGAGTACTTGTATGACTACCATAACCGTGCGTTTGCCTGACCAGCTTTTACATGAACTTGATAACTGGGCAAAGAAGCTTAACATTCCCCGCTCCTTATATGTCCGGCAGGCGTTAGAACATATGAACAAAGAAATTGACACCCAACGCCGCCGGGAGCGGTTAAAGGAGCTAAGCCTACGGGTACGTGCTGAGAGCATGAAAGTAAATGCAGAATTCAGTGAGATTGAACATGACCCGACATATTAGGCGAGGTTCTATCTGGTGGGCAAACCTCAATCCAGGAAACGGCACCACTCCAGGCAAAACCAGGCCAGTACTTATTATGCAAAATCAGGCACTGCTTGATGCAGGGCACCCTTCAACAGTGATCATCCCTTTGACAACTAATATCATAGATGATGCAGCGCCGCTACGCCTGAGAGTACCTGCCCAAGGTGTCCTGGAAAAAGACTCGGATTTACTGATTGACCAAATACGGGCTATTGACAACCGGCGGTTGGTAAGAGGACCAATACTTCAGCTTGATGATGATTTCATGGATCTGGTTAATAATGCACTGGGAGAGGTCCTGGGTATGATAGAGTAAAAATTTATCTGGATCTTCAGTCCTTATGACTTTTTTAAATCTTCCTCAGCTTTTCCAAAATCCTTATTATCCTCAACGTGTCCAACTTGCAGTACTCAAGCAGTGCCTGGCGAATCTTTCTTACTTCTGCCTTATCTTCCAATTCCCATATACGGAGAAAAGCACTTGACGCCATTTGCCCATCACTTATTTCCATTTTCTCATAGGTGAGTTTCGGGACCAGGGCAGGAAGCACCTCTTTCAAAGAGTATGATCCCCGCATTTGCCAGCGGTAATAATCTTTCCTTTGAAAGGGTGCCATGAGGTCCCTCATGTTTTCGATAATACCATCAATGCAATCACTAAACTTCCGTATTTCTCCCTATTTCTCCTCTCGGTTAAATGCATACCGCTAAACTTCAGACAAGTCTCATGAGGATATCAAAGTCTCTGTCTATCAGACCAGTTTGCCTGATAAAAAAACTTATCCAGCAGCGTCTGGAAAGAATTAAACTACCGGAAAAGATGCTCAACAGGGCTGAGTCATTATAAATGACAAATTTGCAGAGCGTGTTAAGTTCCGCAATGTTAAGGGATGAATCTACCGGATAAACGGCCTCCCTTGACTTTTCCCCAAATTTGTTTATAAATCAGGGAAAAAACCCAAACGGGGTATAGGTTTAAAAGATGGTTTCGAGGAAACAACATAGCGAGCATATAAGAAGGCCGGATTGCTTAACAAGAAAGGTGATAGGCCTTTTTTAATTTGAGACCCTGCTCGACGAATATAACTTAACATTCCGAAAAAACCACTTTTTGAAACGAATTGAGATATGGCAGAAAAGGAAGCAAAAGCACGCATTAAAATTAATAAACTTCTTGAAGAAGCAGGCTGGCGATTTTTTGATGATGAGCAGGGAAAAACAAATATTCTGCTTGAGAATAATATTAAAATAACAAAGCAAAAGCTGGATGAGCTGGGCGAGGATTTTGAATCGGTAAAAAATGGGTTCATGGATTTTCTTTTATTGGATAAACAAGGGTTCCCTTTTATCGTACTTGAAGCAAAAGCGGAAGATAAAAACCCGCTATTCGGAAAAGAACAGGCGCGCAAATACGCCCAGTCGCAAAATTGTAGGTTCATCATATTATCAAATGGAAATTTTCACTACCTCTTGGATCTGGAGCGCGGAAATCCAAACGTTATCAGCAAATTTCCCACCCCTGAGTCCGTCGAAGGTTATGCTGCCTTTAAGCCCAATGACCAGCAGCTCATTAACGAGCCGGTTGAAACTGATTATATTGTTCTAACGCAAAAGCCGGATTACCAAACTGACCCTTCCTGGATAAACCGTGAATCACGAAAGCAGTTCATAGAAACAAACAAGTTACGATTCCTGAGGCCTTATCAAATAAGGGCTATTCAAGAAGTACAAAGCGCATCCAAAAACGCGAAAGACCGCTTCCTCTTCGAAATGGCAACTGGTACTGGGAAAACGCTCGTAGCAGCCGCGGTCATCAAGCTTTCTTTGCGCACGGGAAATGCCCGGAGAGTGCTGTTTCTGGTCGACCGCCTCGAATTAGAGGACCAGGCAGATAAAGCTTTTAAAAATTACCTGAAGAATGATTATAAAAATGTTATTTATAAAGAAAATCGGGATGATTGGCGAAAGGCGGAGATTGTCGTATCTACGGTTCAGACCTTTCTTTCGAAAAATCGTTATAAACGGCTTTTCTCACCTGATGATTTTGATTTGGTAATATCGGATGAAGCTCACCGAAGTATTGGCGGCAATAGCCGGGCTGTATTTGAATATTTCATCGGGTACAAACTGGGTTTGACGGCAACACCTAAAGATTATCTGAAAAACATCAACCCGAATACTATTAGAGAAAATGACCCGCGAGAGCTGGAACGGCGAATACTTCTGGATACCTATAACACCTTTGGCTGCGAGAACGGCGTGCCAACATTTCGCTACTCGCTTGTTGATGGCGTTAAAGACGGCTATCTGGTGAACCCCATTGTGGTGGATGCGCGCACGGACATCACAACCCAACTTCTCTCCGACGAAGGCTATGCCGTGATCACTGAAAACGAGGAAGGGGAAGAAGTCCAGGAGACCTATATTCAGAAGGACTTTGAGAAAAAGTTCTTTTCTGAAAATACCAACCGGGTTTTCTGCAAGACTTTCATGGAACATGCCCTCCGCGACCCGATATCCGGCGAGATAGGTAAAACCATTGTTTTCTGTGTCAGTCAAAATCACGCCGCCAAGATCACTCAGATACTCAACGAGTTTGCCCTTCAGATGTTTCCTGGAAAGTATCAGTCTGATTTTGCTATTCAGGTCACGTCACGTATTGACGAAGCTCAGCAGTTTAGCATCAACTTTACCAACAATAGGCTCTCTGGTTCCTGCAATTTTAATCCGTATTATAAAACCGGCAAAACCCGCGTCTGTGTGACCGTCGGAATGATGACCACCGGATATGATTGTCCGGACATTTTAAACCTTTGCCTGATGCGTCCGATTTTTTCTCCAACCGATTTTATTCAAATCAAAGGACGCGGCACAAGAATACATAATTTTAGCGAAGACCTTCTGGATAGCGAACTCAAAAACCGGACCGGTGAGAAACAAAAAGAGCGATTTAAGATTTTCGATTTTTTTGCCAACTTTGAATACTTTGAGGAAAAATATAACTATGATGAGGTGCTTGAGCTTCCGCCCCTTGGCAAGGGTTGTGAAGGCCCAGAGCCACCTCCACCACCTGCAGGATACGAAAGCACCCGGGCAGATATTATTTTGCATATAAAAGAGACCGCTGTGGGATATAAGGGCATGAAAATCGACCGGATGTATTTTGAAAAGTTTGAAGAGAAGGTTAAAAGCGATCCTGTTGTATCAGATAAAATTGAAAAAGGAGAGTGGGACAATGTGCTCGCATACATCGAAAAGCACATTTTTGATAAACCGGAAGAGTTTTTCAACCTGGAAAAACTCCGTCAGGCCGTCCATGTGGACAGAAGGTTATCGCTAAGGGAAATTGTGGAAAAAATATTCGGGTTCATTTCCTATTTTAAATCCAAAAACGAGCTTCTGGATGATGAATTCGACAAGTTTGACACCCGATACATGCCGAGGGAAGAATTATTTACAGAGGCCAAAAACGTGTTTAAGTCCTATATGCTCGATCCGGAATTCCGTCAGATTGTTGATAGCCGCAATTACGCCCTTCTGAACATCTATCCTAACGGTCAGGCGTTCAAGAAACTCACTCCAGACTTGCGGAAGATGATTCCGGAATACATAAAAGACTATGTGCCGTTGAACAGGTTTGCAGCGTAGAAGGAGAACTATATGATTTTAATTATGGCGAATTCGCCATAATTAAAAGTCAGACCGGATTAAACAGTTATGTATATAGTAATGTAAATCATTCGGGAAACGCTACATATATAAATATCGGATTGTAGGGTGCGCTCCCCGAGCG
>JAZDOO010000353.1:0-3024 GCA_043798555.1 Pseudomonadota bacterium
CCTGGCAACTTCAGGTATTTCCCTTACGTAGGTCGAGAGGACATCCTGATGGGAAATAAGCATTAAAAGCGGCTGAGTAAAATCCCGCTTTTTAAGCGTATATATTTTTTTTATCGCCTCCCCGTTTAATGCATCAACTCCTAATCCGTAAAATGTTTCGGTAGGATAAGCTATTACCCCTCCCCCCTTAATTATTTCAATGGTGGGAATGATTGATTCATGAGATATGTTATTAGGATCAATTCGGATGGTACGCGTCACGTCAAGGAGCCACGCAATTCGTCATTCAGGTTTTCTCGATGGGAAAGGAGTTGCCGCCTTTTTTAGAGGCGGCAACTCTCAAGATTGGCTCTAAAACAAATATTTTAATTCAACAAAAAATGAGGTGTTCCGCTTCATTTCACCAAGAGCACCACCGCGCCGAATCCGTCCGATGGTGTCAGCGTCAGGATTAAGCGGAGAAAATGGAACCCCGTCACGGATTGGGGTTGTTCCCACGAAGGGGTTGATTTCACCGGAGTTGTCGCTTCCCCAGAAGAAATTATTTCCAATCCAGAAAGCCCAGTGGTCGGAGATATCAAAACCCACCTTGAACCGGTTCCACCCATCGTGCTTCATCTGATTCCACACAAAGAGGTTATCGAACTTGATCCGCTCATTCATTATGTCAGTGTTCGCGTAGAACGTCCACGTGAGTTCGTCCTGATACGCTTTGGTGAGTCCCACGTTCGAGATGTAGTTGTCATTCCGGTGGGGGTAATCAAAGATATGCTCCCAGAAAAGCTGAGCACTCAAAAGCCAGTTAAGCCCCTTCCAGAAGACCATCTTATCCCAGCCAGAACAGAGCCGGAGCAGATTACGTTTGGTGATAAAAAGATCTCCTGCGGGATAGAGTCCGTAACCGGCTGGCCCGATATCTCCACCCGGGTAGGTGGTAAGCACCGGAGTAAAGTAGCCAAAAGGCTTGTAGGTCCCAAAAAATTCGGTATTGTGATAGAATGCTACTTCACCCCTTGTAACCAGATCCCTCATGATGCCGAGAAAGTTACCGAAGACGTGGTTAAAGGAGAAGCCGTAGATTCGTTGCATCGCAGGATTGGTGACAAACTGGAAGACATCATTGCGCACGTTCCCGGGAAGGATGGGCTGAAGAGGATTATACCCCACCGGCTCAATGAAAACATTATTGTGCTGATGGGTATAGAAGAAGTTTAAGGTGAAGTCAGTGGAGGTTCCGATCGCCCCCTTATACCGGATACCAAATTCATTTTCATTGGCGGGATCGTTGTAATCAATGGTGCAGGCAGTTTGGGCAGCAATCAAGGGCGCTCCCCCCCGAACAATGTTCAGGGCATCAAAGTGATCGTAGAAGTAAATGAGATTCACCCCATTGAGCGCCCAGGGCGATCCGGCGGGAGCCATAAAGTTCTCCACATACCAGGGAATCCAAATAAACTGGAGATTACTCTTATCAGTGAAGTTATAAGTAAGGTTCATCATCCAGACGGGAATCTTGCTATCTTCCATATCATCAATGATGAAATGTCGGAAGTCGGTGGGGTTGATAATATCGAGGAGCTTTAGCCCATCGGTCTCCCCCCAGGTGACAATCTGCTTTCCGATCTTGGCATCCCAATTGCAGTGCCGGTACCTGAACCAGGCTTCCCTTAAGAGCGAATTCTGCCGCCAGTATGGGGTATTCACATTGGTAGAAAGGACACTGCGGTTCGCCACATACCCTCCCACCTCGGTATCGGTCCCGGCTGACCCGATAACATGTGGAGCACTTGACCTCCAGGCGTAGTCCTCGTTTTCGATCCCCATAATTCCACGGTTGTGCCGGCTTAACCTGTCCCTCATATCGAAGGCAGTATCCACAAAGGGTCGCAGTTCTAAGTAGAACTGCAAAAAGGGGCTCGGGTTATAGTCCGCCCTCAACGCGGCATTGGTATCACACCGCAGGAAATCATTCGGCGAATAAACCCTTATATCGCTCTGATTCCGAATATAACCGCTCAGGGTGAGTCCCGGGATGCCGGTTTTCATGGTGGGCCACGCCGATGCGCTCGCCATGAACAGGAGAGCAACGCTCAGAAAAACAATCCATCCTTTCCTTTTCATAATTCTCCTCCTCTATTAAAAGCTTTTATATTCCTTCATCTCATATTTCCTCTCCACGTACATTATCTGGTTCCTCTCATCATGAAACTTTCGGAAACATACTCATCGGAGTACCCCGTATCATACCAGAAAACATACTGAGACCAGTCCCTCTTCTTATAATCGAGCACTTTATAGCCAGCTTTATCAATCTCCGGCAGGTACATCATAGTTTTATGGTTGGTACGGAGATCATGGGCATACCAGTCCCCATAGGTCCAGTAGATGGGCTGTTTGGGGTACATGTGAGCCATAAAGGGAAGGAGAATCTTTACCAGCCGCCCTCCTTTATCATAGGTTTCCTCGTAATACCACGCTCCTGAAACCTTATCATAGTAAATAAGTTCCCGACCCACCGGCCAGTCCTTAATCCTCGGGGTCATCTCTACAATCACGCAATGCTTCCCGTCAATCCAGGCCCGATGGGGCTCGGCTCCGAAGCACTTGTTTATGGGTGGTTTATCTACGTAAAGGGTTGCTTCTCCCGCGAGCTTCATGTCCCACAAACCAGTGGCCCGGTCAATCTGATCGTTCGTCATATCAGTGCCTCCGAAGGCGTCCATTTTCTGGGCCGCGGAAATCCGTCGCACCCTCCTTAGGGCCGGCAGGTAGATCCACTGGTCATCCGGCTTATTCTCATCCGAGGGCTTGGCGATAAGAATGGACATCCCCTTCAGGTCCGGCGGCTCGAAGAAGTACACCAGGTTCTTGTACCTCATACCACCTTCACCGTAATAGGGCTTGCGGAACTGATAAACCTTTCTGGTTCTAATCCGCCCCTCCGCATCAATCAGATCAAATTGGAAGTCACCGGCATAATCCTTCAAGGGCTTGATTTCCATTCCCAGGAAGCTCGTTTGAAGC
>JAZDOO010000355.1:0-2887 GCA_043798555.1 Pseudomonadota bacterium
GAGTTACAAGAAAAGGAAATTGATTACAAGCATCTCGAAGCCCTGCATGATAATATCGTCCAAAGTATCAACGCCGGAATCCTTACCTTAAATCAGCAAGGTGAAATCACCTCCTTCAACAAGGCCGCCGAGGAGATAACAAGTTATCGAATTACGGAAGCGTTAGGAAGAAAATTTGCTGCCCTTTTTCCTTTACCTACGAATGGAAATGAAAATACTCATCTATCACCCAATTTCAATACCCCCCCCTCCAGGTTTGAACTTTTTTTCCCCCGGGCAGACGGAAGCCAACTGTTTTGAGGGTTCTCCACCTCCATCCTTCGGGATAAAATGGGTAATGAAACCGGGAGGATTCTTACCTTCCGGGATCTCACCCGTTATCGGGAGATGGAAGAGCAAATTAAGCGGATGGACCGGTTGGCAGCGGTCGGTCAGCTCGCGGCAGGAATCGCCCATGAAATTAGGAATCCCCTCACTTCCCTGAGCGGTTCCATCCAGGTTTTATGCGAGGAACTTGATCTCAACGAGGAGAATCGCCACCTCATGGACATTGCCTTGCGAGAGACGAAACGGCTAAATGACCTCATTACTGATTTTCTTCTTTTCGCCCATCCTGAACAAGGCGAGAAAAAGAAACTGTCTCTTGGCACCGTGATCGAGGACACGCTCAATCTCTTCGTGAATAGTCAGGAATGCAAGAAGAGTATCCGCATAACAAAATTAATCGCCCCTAATCTTTTCATGGAAGGTAATGCACAACATATCAGCCAGGTGTTCTGGAATATATTAAAGAATGCTGTCCAGGCCCAACCTAATGGCGGATTTATAGTGGTAGAGGCACAGACCGAAAATCACGAAGAGGGTTCAACCCAAGATCACACTCACCCCCGAATAAAAATTAGCATTAGGGACGGGGGATGCGGCATGCCTCGAGAGATTCAAAAAAAGATATTTGACCCGTTTTTCACCACTAAGGAGCTGGGTTCAGGCCTGGGTTTGGCTATCACCTATAGGATCATTGAACGTCATAACGGGGAGATAATTGTCCACAGTCAGGAAAATCAAGGAACCGAAATAATCATATATTTCCCTGGACTCTTGCCGGAATCGTGATCACTCCGGGAGTGCCAAAATTTTTACTGCATGAGCGTAATTCGGCAAAATGCCAGGTTGCATTCCGTCATAAAAATATAACTTATTAATTTTATTTGATAAATTTTTAAATTGGCTTTAGGCATACTCCTTGCAGTCATTAGTAAATAGAAAAAGTAATTACATATAAAACGTTAACAAGAAGGGAGGTGAGTAAGATATGATGTTAAAATTGAGGAAAAAATCTAAAGGCTTTACCCTGATTGAGCTCATGATTGTTGTGGCCATCATTGGTATTTTGGCGGCAATTGCTATTCCTAATTTTTTGCGCTATCAGGCCAAGACCAAACAATCAGAGGCTAAAGGAAACCTGGGGGCTATTTTTACTTCTGAGGTGGCTTACTTTGGTGAAGAGGATACCTACAGTTCAGTTACCAACATTGGGTGGGCACCTGAAGGCAATACTCGTTATGTATATAGTGTTATCGCTGCCAACGGTACTAGTTTTACTGCTCAGGCAACCGGAGATATTGATACGGATGCTACTGTTGACGTCTGGACGATCAATCAAGATAGGAACCTCCTGAACGGCACTAACGACGTTACCGGTTAAAATGGTCACCCCTCTGGAAACGATACGCTATCTTCTGGATGGTAAAGGAAAGAAGGCAGACATAACGTCTGCCTTCTGCATTTATAATACAAAGCAAAAGTTTACTGTATCAGCATCTAACTCATTTTATTGACCGTGAACAGTAACCTTTTAAATAAACCACCACACATTGCGCTTTTTCTTTTTTTTGTTTCCTTCATTCTTTTTCTCTTCACCATCTGCCCCAGTATCTACTGGAGAGATGCAGCGGAGTTCCAGGTGGTTGCCTATCAATTGGGAATCGCCCACCCGGCCGGCTCCCCCTTTTATGCCCTCATCGCTAAAATCTTTACCTTCCTCCCCTTCGGTAACATCGCCTTTAAGGTAAACCTCGTTTCCGCTTTCTTCGGCGCCCTGCTCATTGCCCTTACCTTTCTCTTAACCATTGAATGCCTGGAACGTCTCCTCCCGTCACCACCTAAAGGACTCCTTTTTCTGAGCGGAGCAGTTGCTGCCTCCTTTTATGCAGTTTCTCAATCCCTCTGGGAAAACGCCACCGTGGCAGAAGTCTATACCCTGCAAAACTGCTTTGTCGTTCTCATTGCCCTCTTTCTCCTCAAGGGACTGCGCCAGCCCTACAATAAGTCTTTCCTTTACCTGACTGCGTTCCTTTTTGGCTTGAGCACTGGCGCCCATATCATCATGATCCTTTATATACCTGCGTTACTCCTTTTCCTCTGGTTATTTTATCGAAAGGCCCTTTCCTTATCCCAGATGGGTATTATGGTTGCGTTGGTAATCTTAGGAGCCTCCATTTATCTCTACCTTCCCTTACGATCTTCGGTTGACCCCTACTATGATTGGGGTAATCCGGAGAATGCAAAAAATTTTATCACCCATGTCACTGACCGAAAAGACGCAAAACGGCACTTCTCCTTTTCCCCGGAGGGGTTTACCCAGAAATTAAAAAAATACGGCCAGTATTATTGTGAAGATTTTCATTACCTGGGTATTATCCTCGGATTAATTGGTGCAGGAGTCTGCTTGCAAAACAATCCCCGCCTCCTCCTCGGATTGGGAGCGTTTTTCTTCAGTCAATGGTTCTTTTTTATCCGCTACTGGCCCTGGGCCTCTGCCTTCATTCCTACCTTCCTGCTCTTTACTGTCGGAATAGCCGCCGGAATACTCAGTATCGTCAGAAAA
>JAZDOO010000114.1:0-3420 GCA_043798555.1 Pseudomonadota bacterium
GGGAGTTCTTATCACCCACTATTTGCTCCTTTGTGCTATTAGGCCCTGATTATTTCCTCTACCACTCAATAGCAGTATTCCTTTACTTTATTTGGGGGTTTTCTCCCATCTCTCTCGCAATTTATAGTAATACTCAGTCGGGTGCTTGGGTATGCGGCCGCTCTTAGTTGTCCAAGACCTGAGTGGTCTACCACAGATCCTCTCCATCATCCTTCCAACCTCAAGAACTCTGTCGATATCTAATCCTGTATCGATGCCGCACTCGTCAAGCATGACTACCAAATCTTCTGTACGGACATTCCCAGTTAGGTCGCTCGGCGTGTACCGTTCCCCGGTTCCACCGACAGGTTCCCTATCTATGAAGTTAGTGGGTTGCCCACCTATCCCACCTATCGACGAGTCGAAATCTGTGCACCCCGCCATCAGAGCTGCCCAGCAATTCGCCAAGGCCCATCCCCTCGATTCGTGGAAATGCGCGTAGAAATTCACATCCGGCCAGCGTTGACGAAGCTCGGTGAAGCATTCATAGACTTGCTTCGGGGTGCCCTCACCAGTGGTATCCGCTATTTGGATGCGGCGGGCTCCAAGCTCATAATATCTTTTTGCCCATTCGATAACCTTTTCTAAGGGCTGAGGGCCTTCTATTGGGCATCCAAAGGCAGTAGCAATGCTGCCTAGAAACTTTTTGCCCTCTCTCTCAGCATCTTTGGCTATCTGACGGGCCTGTTCCCATAGCTGGTCATGCGTGCGTCCTGTGTTTGCACGAGCATGTGTCTCACTCACTCCAATCCACATCCCATAATACGGAACCTCGACCAATCCCCGCTTGGCTGCATCTACTAGCCGCTCATGAGCCTTCATGCCTATAGCCACAGCCCCATAATGTACGCCTGGCTTTCTCTTGATTCTGCTCAATACCTCCTCAGCGTCCTTGAACTGAGGTTGACGCCGCGGGTCAGAAAAGGCAGTGACCTCTATGCTCTTAAAGCCACAATCTGAAAGAGCATCAATGAGCCAAACTTTGGCATTCGTCGGCACAAAGAAGTCCAAATTTTGTAGGCCATCGCGCATAAGACATTCCCCTATAACTACTGACTTCGCTAGTTGCAGTTCTCCCATTTGTCTTTAACTCCTTTCTAAAACATTACCTTAGAATGCGACCTTGATACCTTGTCTCACCCCGCTTGCTTCTAAACTGCGGGGTCGATAGATTATCTTTCGACCATTTTACACCCTCCCTATATTTTAGTGCGGCTTTATTTCCCTTGTCAAGGGGGTTATGAAAAAGTCAAATCCGATACTTGTTTTGCCAAACAGTATGGTTTTTTTCGGTCTTATGTCAAAATGGTCATTTACCGTTATCCCTGGCCCAGACCTGGTCTCGTGTGTCGATAAGAAGGTATCGTTTCCTGAGCAATAAATCTAAATCTTGAGCTTATAATGGAGTTTGTCGCGCCAGGGCGGGCCTGTCATCAAAAAAGGGTGGTGGAATTCGGGGAATGGCTCTGTGAAGAAGTGTTGAAGGACGTACCGCACCGTCATTTCATTTTTAGCATACCCAAGATCCTCAGGAGATACTTCCTCTATGATCGAAGATTCCTCTCCGAACTGAGCCGATGTGCATGGGATTCTCTGAAAGTGTTTTTCCAGACCATTGTCCCGGAGGAGGATGCAGTCCCCGGCGCCGTCATTGCCATCCAGACTTTTGGGGATTTCCTTGGTTTCAACCCTCACTGCCATATCTTATGTACAGATGGAGGTTTCTATGGAAAAGGCATGTTCAGGGTAGCGCCCTGGTTCATCCCAAAAGATCTGGAAAAGCTGTTTCGATACAAAGTCTTAAAAATGCTCCTCTCCAGAAAAAAGATCACGGAAGATCTGATCGATATGATGATGGGCTGGCGGCATTCCGGGTTCAATGTGTATTGTGGCCCAAGGATTCAACCCGGTGAAGAAGAGGCCATTGAGAACCTGGCCCGCTACATCATTCGCGCCTCCTTTTCCCAGGTGAGCCCGCCCTGGTGCGATCCGTTTGCTGATAGAGGACGAGGATGTTATAAAAAAAATCCTCAAATACCTGGGGTTATGGGAAATTAAGGCTAGACCGCCACCCAAAGCAACAGAGACACCAAAGAACCAAGAATACAAAATTGACTACTCCACCTCCCAGCTCCCCGCGCCTGCCCGCCGTCCTTTTGGCGGGTCCGATAAGTGGCTTTATGTCGACCCAGAGTATCCAGAGGCCTACACTGCCTGATATACAAATTGCAGGGAAAGCAAAGAGGAAGAAGGTACCTTCAAACCACCATTTTGTACCCCTTACCTGACTCTAGCTTCTATTCCTGGATTGCTGAAAATTCGCTTTTAGGAAGGAAACAATGGGAGGATTAAACACAACATATTGTATTTCGTGAAAACGGACACAATGTTTCTAATACTGCTATAACACTTTATTCTATAGTAATAGAATAGAGTTAAAGTATAGTGTTTTTAATCAGAAGCATTTTCGAGGCTGTCAAACTATAACCCTAATTGAGTTAAAACTCAATTGGGTAGTTATCCGTTAACCGTTATTGGTTATTGGTTTTAGGATTTCAAATCTCCAGATTATATGTCATCTTCCATAGAAATATGAAATTAATGATAGCTTTCTCGAATAACGAATAACCTATAACAAATAATTTTGGAGCAAGCTTTTTCGCTCAATCAAGTTATAAGATACATAGGATCTCTTCCCTGTTTTGCCCTTCATGATATACCTCTAAGCACCTCGATTTAGACACTCATTTCATATACCTCTCTCTTCAGATTTTACATCCCTTTACAACCTTTTACATTAAACCCCGAGAGAAAAATTGTAATGATGGGTTAAAGATTGTAACTTACTGAAATAATTAAAAAAATAGTGATTTTTCCCTTGATTTTCACTTCTCAAAAAGGTATTATTTTAATCGAAACCGGGGTTCTTTAAAACCAACATCAATTTAACCACCCCCACCCGGTCCTCCCCCTCAAAGTGGAGGGCTTCGGCGTGAGCCCTTCGGCGGTGAGCTCAGGGCCGAACCGCTCAGCCGAACGCTTGGGAGGGGCGAAAAAAGGAGGTGCTAAAATGATTCACATACAAAGAATCGGCAAAAGAGGTTTTTCCTTTTTGTGGGTTATGCTCTTTATGGGCCTTATCGGTTTAATGGCGGCTGTTGCCATTCCGCAATTTAGCGCATACAGGCAAAGAGGATATTATCCATCCCAATCGAGTACTTCAAAATATACGCTTGCCCTACCACAGCAGGTCTTACTTTCTGAGTCTCCCACTTTTCGTGGGACGCCTGATTTCAATACGGAAGAGTATGACCGTATATATGAAAACCGGTTCAAGGACGCATCACAAAACCCTCTATCAACATTTTCCATCGATGTTGA
>JAZDOO010000093.1:0-18506 GCA_043798555.1 Pseudomonadota bacterium
AGCAATCAGCGCGGGGAGGGAAAAAGGTCTTTGCACATTGTTTGCATCGGGTGCCCATTACTTTGCCATTTTCCAGATAACCGATAAAGTCATTTACCTTGGAAATGGAAGTAAAACTTACTGTTCCGAATTTTTTAAACCGATCGTCTACTTCTTGTTTCGCCATGTTATTCCCTCCCTAAGATAGTAACGTTTCCATACAGTCCCACACCGCCAATGTTATGTACCAAACCGATTTCCGGATCTTTTACCTGCATCTCCCCAGCTTCACCTCTCAATTGAAGCACGATGGTTCTGATTTGAGAACCCCCAGTAGCCCCAATGGGGTGTCCCTTGGAAAGAAGGCCCCCGTCCACATTAACCGGGATTTTCCCTTCCTTATACGTTTCCTTGGCCCGAATGAGCTCTTTTCCTTCACCCGGTTTAGCAAATCCCAGATTTTCATAGGCCATCATTTCCGCAATAGTAAAACAGTCGTGGACTTCAGCCACGTCAATGTCTTGAGGGGTAATCCCGGCCATTTTGTAAGCAATTTGTGCCGCCTCAATGGCTACTGTTAACCCGGTAAAAAGCTCTCTTCCGGCCATATTCACTGCCGTTGATGCTGCTCCTACACCCAAAATCCAAACCGGTTTTTTGGAAAGTGCGCGGGCTTTTTCTTCGTTTGCCACTATGATACAGGAACTCCCATCCGCATTGGCGCAGCAGTCTCCTACCCTTAAAGGGGAGGCCACCGGCCCAGACATAGGATTTTCCGGATCACTGAACATCGCTAAGGTAACCGGTTTCCGATACACCGCCCGGTCATTTATTTGTCCATAGGTTGCTGCTTTTACCCGGATTAACGCCAGATCCTCTGGGGTCGTGCCATATGTTTTCATGTGCGCTCTGGCATACATGGCATAATAGGCCGGCATCATCGTGCCAAACGGAGATTCCCATTGAATATCAGCACCTCTGCCCATTCTTTCCTGGGATTCCGCTGAGGTAATCTCGGACATTTTTTGAAATCCCAATACGCAAACGGAATCGTGGAGCCCTGCTTTCACCATTGCATAGGCGACCTTGAGCCCGGTGCTGCTGGATGAGCACACGGTTTCCAGACAAAACGTAGGTTGGGGAGTTAACCCCAGATATTCAGCGATAACCCCGGCGGGGGACCGCTGCTTATCATATTCCGGGGCTGAACAAATGATAGAAGCCCCAATGTCTTTACTGGTAATTTGTGCGTCTTTGATCGCATCCTTGTATGCCTCAAAGGCTAATTCTCGGATACTGCCGGGATAGCCGCGGACAAATTTACTTTGTCCAACGCCAATAATTGCAACTCGTGACATATTTTCCTCCTATTGGTTTTTTACTTAAGGGCGGTTACCAAATCAGTTTGTTAGCCTTCACCCCACATATCCACCGTCCACTCCGATAACCTGGGCGGCGATGTAGCTCGCTTCATCAGATGCTAAAAATACAAAGAGAGGGGCCACATCATTCACCGTACCAAAACGCTGGAGTTGAACCCGGGCCATGTACACATCTTTGAGCTTGGGATCGGTGCGGATCTTTTCGGTCATTTCAGTTTCAATGATCCCGATTTCAATACAGTTAACATTAATTCCATAGCGGCCGAGTTCCCGGGAAGCTGACTTGGTAAAACCAATAAGGCCTGCCTTGGCAGAGGCGTAGTTGATTTGCCCTACCGTGCCATACACTCCCGCTGTGGATATGACATTGATAATCTTACCGTACTTTCTCTCGATCATGTGGTTGGCCACTGCCTTGGTACACAGAAAGGCCCCTTTGAGGTGAATATCTACTACCTTATCCCACTGCTCCTCCGTCATCTTATGGAGCAAAGCCGGGTTAGAAATTCCCGCATTGTTCACTAAAATGTCAAGCTTTCCGAATTTCTCCAGGGCGGTTTTTACCATATTTTCCACATCGGCATTATTGGCCACATCGGCTTTAACCACCACCGCCTGACGACCATACTTCTCAATTTCCTTGGCAGTTTCCTGGGCAGTATCTGGCCGGTGGGTATAATTGACGAGAACGTCGGCTCCCTCCTGCGCCATCTTAATGGCTATTGCCCTCCCGATCCCTCGACCGGAACCAGTGACTATGGCTGATTTACCTTCAAGTCTCATCTCTTGCCTCTCCTTTTATTATAGGTTATGGTTCAATCATGAGCGAGCATTCATTCGGGGTAAAAAAAGCATAGTAGTAGGCGAATGTCAAGTTTTTTGATAATGAAAAATGCTGGGGATAATAATAAATATTTTTGCCGATTTTGCCTATTCTGTTGACATGAGGATTTTCCTCTTGATAAAAGAATGCAAGTGATTATTATCTCGCGGTTGAAGGAGGGACATTGCTCATAAGGGGAATCAAGGTGTCTCCTTTAATGGGTTGCATCAAAATAACCATAGGAGGAGAGAACCTCTCGGTATTAAACAGTATCCTTAATGCTTTTGGCGAGAATAAGATCAACATCTGGTTTGAAGTGCAGCTTAGAGATAGGGAAGATCTCATGAGCATTACCCTCTGTATAGACCCTCCGGAGATTGCCAAATGCACCACCCTTATTAAGGAAATAGCTCCCGAAATAGATATTGTTACCATCCCCTCAGTAAACATTATATCGGTTTTTCCCTATCGGGATAGCCCGGAAATTGCCTTTTTGTTCTTAAAGGCCCTGGAAGAAAAAGCCGTTCCTATCCTTGCCATTAGTACCTCGTTATCGTCAATCTCATGTCTGGTGAACCATGAACAATGTTCAATAGTCCAGGAACATCTGAGAAAGGCTTTTAATCTATCCTAATATTGATGAAGTCGTAAAAAGTCAAAATATTGGAGATCCGTCATTCTGAGCAAAGCGAAGAATCTCAGGGGCGATGAAGGTAACCATTTTAATGCTCCAGTAATAAATCATAGGAATATTCATGCCGGAAGAAAAGATCCGGATTTATAAAATTGTTTACTATCAATTCTTGACCCTTCTTCGGATGGGATTTTTACCAGGAAGTTCCCCCCCGCTGGGGAACCTCTTAGGAATTTTCCAACGTCGCGACCTTCCCGTCCGTTTTTTTACTTCCGATGTGTCCCCAAAAGGAGCGTTGGCACTTAACCTCGGGGTAGATCTCCTCGCGGAAGAGATCGTGGAAGCATTGATTGATGAATTGTGCGGTTTAGATAATTACCATGACCTTACGCTTACTTCGCAGACAAGTATGGTCATGATCTACGGCCCTCACTTTGGCGAAATGCCGGGGATCGCGGGATTGACATTATCTACCCTTACCCGTTATGGAATTACTCCGCTTGCTCTGAGCGCTTCTTCTTCCTCCATCTCCTGCTTGTTTCCAGCGGTGCAGTTTAAGTCGGCCCTCGAATCCCTTAATACTATCTTCGAGCCTCCGGCACCGTATTTCTCACGAGAGGATTATTAAGCTTGAATGCGTATGCGATTAATCGAATGGCTTCCCATGTTCTCATAGAGGTCAATGTGATTGGTATAGGGGTGTGCCCAGATAGATTCAGATTGATTGTTTAAGATAAAAAGGAGATGAACGATGGAGAAGCTGGCTATTGCTGTTGACCTTGGAGGCACCAATATCCGGGTAGGAGCTATAGATGAAGCGGGTAAGCTTTGGGGGAGGATTAAACAAACCACCTTAGTGGAAAAAGGGAAGGAATCGGTAGTTTACAGTCTCATTACCGCCATTGAAACACTGTATAAAACCTGTCCCAAAACCCAGGTGATAGGGATTGGGTTGGGTGTTGCCGGAGCCGTTGATATTGAGAAAGGCACGATCACCCAGTCGCCAAACTTCCCCGGATGGGAGAATTACCCCCTGAAATCTGCTCTTCAGGCGAGGCTTCCTGAAACCATTCCTATTGTTTTAGATAATGATGCCAATGCTGCGGCTTTGGGAGAACGGTGGAAAGGAGCGGGAAGAGGCACTAATGACTTGATTTGTCTTACCTTAGGGACGGGGATCGGTGGAGGCATTATTATCAATGGCAAGCTGCTCCATGGTGTTGATGGTATGGCAGGAGAGGTAGGGCATATTACGGTTGATCCACATGGCCCCCGCTGTAGTTGTGGAAATTATGGATGTCTGGAAGCCCTGGCTTCGGCTACTGCCATCAAAAGGGAAGCGATGAAGGCTGCCATTGTCTCTCCGGAAAGTGAACTAAACAAGCGAAGTAAAGAGGATCGGGAAGCGATTACCCCCGAGCTGGTGTACCATTTGGCTGAATCTGGCGATCCGGTTTCTCGAACCATTTACCAGACCATGGGAAAATATCTTGGGATTGGTATCGCCAGTCTTATCAACGTTTTTAATCCCGAGATGGTTATTATTGGCGGAGGTGTGAGTAGGGCATGGAACATGTTTATGCCCGCTACTCAAGCAGAAGTGAATACCCGGGCATTTAAGATTCCTGCCCAAAGAGCCAAAATAGTCCCCGCTTTGTTAGGCGATGATGCGGGACTACTTGGTGCAGCGTACCTGGTTTTTCAATCGGCTCATTGCCTTGATTCGTAATAAAAGTGGGCTGGCGGAACTTATTCTGCTAAGACCTCTTCTTTGATAGGCCCTCCGGGAGATGCTGTCTCTGATGAAGGTGTCGTGCTCCCCTCCGGGGTTTGTAAGACAGTGGTAGAGGTTGATCCGCTTCCAGAGACCTTCTTTTGGGAGCCCAGATCAGAACAACCTGACAAACAAAGCGCTCCTATCAATAGAAGCTGAATACTCCATCGTTTTCCCACGTTTTTCATCATTCCTCATCTCCTTTAAAAGATACCCTTATGGTTGTTGCTTGTTCCTGCGCTCGCAGGAATCCATTCTTGTCACGTAGTGTCTTTTTTGGTTTCACCATCATTCCCATTTTTCTCGCGGTTTTCTGGGTTCGGCGCTGGTTATTTTAATTTCATAGGGAGTTAAGGGGTGGATAGCTGATCGGTACCTGAGGTCAGTGAGTTGAATCTTTGGCGGATTCCAGACCATTTTTAGGCCGGGAAACGTCTCTTTGGTCTTTTTGTCCCGGATGTCCCCGATGAGTTTCCCGTATCTTCCACAAATACGTATTAGCTCCCGACGAATCCGTAAGGGGGGAGTAATATAATTCTTTTTAATTTTTTGAGTTCTGGTTTCAAAATAAAGCTCAATGGTTTTTTCGTCCCCCTTTTTTTCTGAGCCTCTAAAATACCTGAGCTCTTTACCGATGTAACAGCGATCGGAGGCATACATTAAAAAATTGTTTTCTTCAGGTCGGAGGTGGTGCTTGTGGGCAATAGCCTTTAACGTTTCTTGCGCTGTTCCCGAGAGTTCTTTTTTCGTTTGAATTTTATAGGCCCTTACCAGATCCGAAAAGGTTTCAATAACATTCCAGAAAATATCCTCCACCACCTTGTGCACTTCCATTTCGAGCTTTAAAAGCAGTTCAAGCTTGGAAACTAACTGGACGTATCTTTTTTCGCTATTGATTGGAAACTGTAAATCAGCGTAGTCATGTTCACCATCATGAATAGGGTAGCTGATTATTTTCTTCACTGATGTACATAGGGTCTGCAACACCGGTTCAGCCTCATAACAGGTTTTATAGCTTTTTCCGTGGGTATCAGAGGCTTGTAACGCATGTAACAGCATTGCGGCCTCATGATAAATTTTATACTCCTCGGTGTTAATGATAGATTGATGCAGTCCTCTCAGAACATTTTCCGCCTTTTCGAAAGGAAGGGTGAGGTCATTCTGCCAGAATACAGTAAAAAACTCTTCTGCTTCATCTTCCTTTAATTCAAAAGCTTTCCGGTCACGACCAATAAGCAGCGTAGCGATGAGACAACCGAATAAACGTTCTAAGGCAACATGACCTCCGGTTAAGGTACCTAAGAGGTATAGCCAATCTCTTTTGTGAAGCTGAAAAAAATAATTAATAAGCCATAACTTGGCATTTCCCTCGGTGATAATGTTATGGGCGTCCTTTACTTTTTCCAGGCTGGAGCCAAAGGTTTCTTCCAGGAAGTCATACCTCCTTCGTAATCCTAACTTTCCCGATAAGGTGTTTTGCAGCCATGCCTCTTGAGGGATATTGAGTAAATTTATTTTTGTTTCGGTAAATGTTTTTTGTTCATCAATATCAAAAGAAGCGAAAAAAAATCTGGATTGCTGCGTATCTATTTTTTGGGCAATCCCAAGCATCGTTTCTTTCCATTTCAGCCCTTTTTTAAACAGACTCACCCAAAAGGCATCGGCTAAGTCCTGTTTAGGCTCCTCTTTTAATTCATATCTGCTCGCCGGATCTCCCTTTCTGCGTTCTTCTTGATGATCAATCCACTGAGCATTTGCCGCTTTTTCAATGCGTTTCCAGATCTCCATTATTTTACCCACCCCTTTTTTCCAGTCCGCATTCACCTCCAGTTCGAAGCCCCGGTTGATATGGGCGAGAACCTTTAAAAATTCATCTTGGAGTTTATGAAAATTTTTGCTGGTATTAATGGTTGGGTCAATGCCTTTTCTCTTCAACCACACTTCACACATAATCGAAAGGGAGTTTTTAAAATAGATTATAAACTCCCGGTCCACCAGTTCGTTGAAAATGCCTTTTTTGAGAACCTGAATTAAGAACGGCTTTTCAGGTTCAGGCTCCCATTCTCGCTTGGGTGGCTTCCATTTAACTATAAAGTTTGTGGTATCCCTTACTTCGTGCTCCATTTCCTAACGGGGTCATAAAATAGACTCTATTTTTCGCCCACATCGTATAGATTAAAAATCCCCTTTACAACAATGGGGGGGGGCAGAAAGGATTCTTAAATATCAAACATTTCTTTTTCGACCTTTTCCGCTCTTTCTTTTATGGCCTTTTGGATCATACGGATTTCCTCTCGGGCTTTTTCACGGACGTCTTCGGTAATCATACTTAAGGTCTCCTCATCATACCTGAGCAGGTCTTCGATATCTGGTTCAAAATTATTGAGCCAATGGCTGGAGAGCCAATGTTCAATTTCATCTACATCATCAAAGGGGATAGTGATCGGCAGTTCGACCAAAAAAGCTAATCCAACAATATTTTTTACAAACTCTTCTTCCTGGTAAAGCGTAGGAGAATCGTCTCGGTCTGAGAGGGAAAAGGCAACTGCCACTGCCTGAACCGGATATAACTGTCCTTTTTCATCAATCAGTTCCGGGTCATGGGCAAGGGACTTGATGAGGATGTCCGGAGGTAACTCGCCAACAACCCAGCCCAAATCCCCTCGCGAGGCAAGTAACCCCATCTCTTGAGGCGACATCTCCTGGTAGAGGCGAATACGAGTTTCATCACTGCATCGGGCCAAAACATTCTCCGCTTCGCTCACCTCTTTAGCCTTTAGCAATTTTGAAACCTGAGTTTTTGCTTTTTTATAGGGTATTAACTTGGCCACGTTTTTTCTCCTTCTGGTATCTCCAGAGAATCACCAAAACCTGAAGAAATTTTTTCGGGTCAGCCTCTTTTAAATTTTTTAACACTTCCGCGGTATCACCGGAGGCACGGACAAGGCCATCTATCTTTGTGCCCCCTTCGTCAAAGGAAATGGTATTGTTCCAGAGTCCACTGAGTAACTGCTGGGACCCTGGTTTTATTTCAAAAACTCCACTGGTGAGTGCGCAGGCAATATCCTGAGGGAGCATGAACTCACTGATTCTCTTGCCACACTGGACACAGCCGTTGAGAAGCTGGCTTCTAAGGTCAATAACCTCCTTGGGACCCTGGACAATAACATTAGCCGACATGGAAGATTCAAACTCACCGTAGACATCTTCCAGTTTATTCGACATTTTCTTATTTTCCTCTCCAGACACGTTCTCTCCTTACCTTTGTCAAGGATGGGGATAATGGCATAAAGTGAAGTACTATGCTTATAGCTTAAAAAGAAATATTGATTTTGCAAGAGAAAAAAGTAAAAGTTAACAAAATATCACTTCTACTGTCAAGTGAAGTAATAAAGTTTTTCTTCGGGGACAGAAGAATGTCAAAGGACTGCATCCGTATCATTGGGGCGAACCAGAATAATTTAAAAAATCTTACCATTGACCTTCCCCTCCACAAGCTCATTACCATAACCGGGGTGAGTGGTTCAGGAAAATCGAGTTTGGCCTTTGACACGCTTTATGCTGAGGGCCAGAGAAGATACGTGGAAACGTTCTCACCCTATGCCCGTCAGTTCATGGAAAGAATGGATAAACCCCGGGTAGAGCGGATTGAGGGAATTCCACCGGCCATTGCAATCAATGGGAAAAATCTGGTTAAGACCTCACGCTCCACCGTGGGGACCATGACGGAAATTGCTGATTACGGAAAATTACTGTTCGCTCACATTGCTGACCTTTATTGCTACCAATGCGGGCGAAACGTGGAAAAAGACTCTGCCTTCAGCATCTGGAATAAGCTCCTCACACGCGAAGAAGGGACTTCGTTCATGATTACTTTTCCCTTTCCATGCCAAGGGCTGGAGCGGAAAGAGATAGAGAACTATCTTTCGCGGCTGGGCTTTTTTCGGGTGTACCAGAACGGTGCCATTGTCCCCCTGGATGAAGGCTTAAGGGCGGCAGAAAATGAAATCCAGGTGCTTATGGATCGTCTTATCCTGAAAAAGGAAGCGAAAAAGCGAATCATGGATTCTCTCGAGGGAGCACTTCGATTCGGGAAGGGCCAGATTGCTTTGGTTATTCCCGGGGAGGAGGTGCTCAGGTTCAGCACCCGTTTCCACTGTCCTTACTGTAACCTTTCTTACCAGGATCCGGTTCCCAACTTTTTTTCTTCCAATAGTCCCTTGGGGGCATGTGAAACCTGCCGGGGATTTGGACGGATCATTGACATTGATCTTGACCTGGTTATCCCGGATAAAAACAAGTCGCTCAAGGAAGGAGCCATTAAACCGTGGAAAACTGAGGCCGTACGGATGGAATTTAATGATTTGATGGCCTTTTGTAGGTCCCAGGGAATTCCTGCCAACATTCCTTTCAAAGAGTTAAACGAAAAGGATAAGGAGGCAATTATTAACGGCACTCCGGATTTTTACGGGATCAGAGGGTTTTTTCAATGGCTGGAAACGAAAAAGTACAAGATGCACGTGCGGGTCTTTCTTTCCCGCTACCGAAGTTACCTATTATGTCCCACGTGCTCGGGAACCCGCTTCAAAGGAACAGTGCTTCACTGGCGGGTAGGGGGAAAGGATATTGCCCAAATCTATGGAATGAGCATAGGCGAGGCGTATCAATTTTTTACTCAGCTTCCCTCTCTCCTGCGAAATGACGAGGTGGCTACGCGTATTCTCCAGGAAATCCAAACCAGGCTCCGTTACCTCATTGAGGTTGGCTTGGGATACCTTACCTTAGATCGCCAATCCCGGACCCTTTCCGGCGGAGAAGTGGAACGGGTAAACCTCACTGCTGCCTTAGGTTCTTCGCTGGCAAATGCGCTTTATATCCTGGATGAGCCCAGCATTGGACTTCATCCCCGGGACAACCAGCGCCTGCTGCACATTCTTCACCAGATAAAGGAAAATAACAATACGGTTATTGTGGTGGATCACGATCCGGAAATTATCAGGAAGAGCGATATCATCCTCGACCTTGGCCCGGGTGCAGGGGAAAAGGGGGGTGAGGTAATGTACTTTGGACCGGCAAAGGACATTGGGAAGGCAAGCCATTCCCTGACCGGTAACTACCTTTCCGGAACATTAAGGATCCCGGTACCGGAAAGAAGGAGAGTTCCTCAAGGAACCAAAAAAATTGTCATCAAGGGAGCCAAAGAACATAACCTTAAAAATCTTGATCTTGAGATTCCCCTTGGAATGATGGTTTGTGTTACCGGAGTTTCCGGCTCCGGGAAAAGTACTCTGGTGGAAGAACTGTTGTTTCGGGGGCTTAAGCGGGAAAAAGGGAAACTTGAAGAAAAACCGGGCGACTATGCCTCCTTAGAGGGTGCGGAACAGATTAAGGAGGTAATGTTAGTGAATCAGAGGCCAATTGGTGAGACCCCCCGGTCAAACCCGGTTACCTACCTTAAAGCGTTTGATGCCATTCGAACCGTTTTCTCCCAGGCGCCCCTTGCCCGCGAGCGGGGATACACTCCAGGAACATTTTCCTTTAACGTGGAGGGAGGAAGATGCGAAACGTGTAAAGGAGAAGGGTTTGAAAAAGTAGAGATGCAATTTTTAGCTGATGTCTACCTGACCTGTCCGGATTGTAAGGGGAATAGGTTTCAGCCGGAAATCCTCAAGGTAACCTTCCAGGGAAAAACGATTGCCGAGGTTTTGAATTTGACGGTAGCGGAAGCTGTTGAGTTTTTTCATAGGCTCCCCAAAGTGCTTGCGCCCTTAACGACGCTTAAGGAGGTGGGCTTAGGGTACCTGAGACTGGGACAGCCCCTTAACTCCCTTTCCGCCGGAGAAGCCCAGAGGCTCAAGCTGGCCAAGTATATTTGCACCACCCCGGGAAAAGACACCCTTTTTATCTTCGATGAACCTACTATTGGTCTTCACTTTGATGATACTGCGAAACTGATCCGCACCTTTCAGGGTCTGGTGAATAAAGGCAATTCAGTGGTGATTGTAGAACATAACCTGGAGGTGATTAAATGTGCCGACTATATCATTGACCTTGGCCCTGAAGGGGGGGATGGGGGTGGCCAGGTGGTGATCTCTGGTCCCCCGGAAATCGTTGCCCAATGCCCTCAATCATGGACGGGGAGGTTTCTTAAATCAGTCCTCACCAATGGGTACCGAATCCCAAAGGTGAAGGGAAGGGTATCGCTTTCTCCCCTCGGGAACGGAAAGAAAAGCATCTCTCCAAGGGATGTGAGCATTATTGGTGCCCGGGAACATAACCTTAAAAACATCTCGGTGAGTTTTCCCCGGGGGAAACTGGTAGTCATTACCGGAATAAGTGGCTCGGGGAAATCTACCCTGGCCTTTGATATCCTTTTTGCTGAGGGGCAGCGTCGCTATCTGGATACCCTTACCCCCTATGTACGTCAGTATCTGAAAATAATGGATAAGCCCAACGTGGATATTATCACCGGAATTCCTCCTACAGTGGCGATTGAGCAGCGGATGAGCCAGGAAGGGAAACGATCCATTGTGGCCACGGTGACCGAGATCTACCATTTCCTCCGTCTCCTCTATAGTAAGGTGGGAGTGCAATACTGTCCTTCCTGTAATCGGCCGATAACCATTCAGAGTCTTGAACACATTGAGCGGGATATTGGTGAGCTTTTTCAGGGGGAAGAGGTTTCGTTCTTGGTTCCCAAAGTTTTGGGGAAAAAGGGATTCCATGCCAAGATTTTTGAACGGGCTTTGAAAGGTGGATATTATCAGGCAAGGGTAGATGGAAAAATGGTGGATTTTTCTCGCCCTCCCCGTTTATCTCGTTATCAAGAACATGACATTGAGATCCTGATCGCCAAAAAGGTAATTTCTCCCCGAAGCGAGGTGCCTCTCAAACCGATCATTCAGGAATGCCTGAAGCAAGGGGGAGGTGCTTTTTTGGCGGTACTTCCTAACGGTACCGAAAAGCGGTACAGCGATACCTTATACTGTCCGGAATGCCGGAAAAGTTTCGAGCCTCTTGACCCCCGGATGTTTTCCTTCAATAGCCGTCAGGGCGCTTGTCCTCACTGCGAGGGACTGGGAGGGGTTATTGATTTTGACCACGAATTACTCCTTGCGCCCCCGGATAAATCCCTGGGGGAAGGGGTTATCCCACTTTTAGAAGGCAATACCCTGCTGGCCCAGCAGGGGAAAAGGATCTTCCGGCAGATTGAAGAGCGTTTGGGAATACCGTTAACGAGGCCCCTTAACGAGTTGACCGAACGAGAAAAAGAGCAGATTCTCTATGGAAATAAGCAGGGAGAACGCGGTTTTTTTGAAGGGATTATCCCCTTTTTTCGTAAGATTCTTGATAGTGCTTCCAACAGTAAAATGATTGGCTACCTCCATCAGTTTACCAGGGAATTAGCATGTCCCCTGTGTAAGGGAAGGAGATTAAAGGAAAATGCGCTAACAGTAAGGGTGCAGGGGTTGGGGATTTGGGACGTGGTTTCGCTTTCAGTAGCGGAGGCGGAAAAACTTTATCGGAATATCTCTTTTAGTGCTCCTGAAGCCTCCATTGGCCAAACCATCATCAATGAGATTAATGCCCGACTCCGGTTCCTCTTACAGGTTGGGCTTTCGTATCTTACCCTTAATCGGAGGGGGGATACGCTTTCCGGGGGAGAATCACAACGGATACGCCTTGCCGCCCAGTTAGGATCAAACTTGCGGGGTGCCTGTTATATTCTTGATGAGCCTACGATTGGCCTTCATCCTCGGGATAACCAGATGCTCATTCAAACCCTCAAGGAATTGAGGGAGGCGGGTAACAGTTTAGTGGTAGTAGAACATGATGAGGAGACCATTCGCCAGGGGGACGTTATTATTGACCTGGGACCGGGCGGAGGCATCAACGGGGGAGAAGTAGTAGCGATGGGGCATTTGCAAAAGATAAAAAAAAGCAAAACCTCGGTCACCGGAACATTGCTGCGGGACCATTCCCGGCGTACGATTGTCTCCCGGGAGCGCGTGTTTGATAAGTGGCTTCAGGTTATTGGTGCCCGGGAACATAACCTTAAAAACATTGAGGTAGCCCTCCCCCTAAGAACCTTGGTATGTGTGACCGGAGTTTCCGGGTCAGGAAAATCTACCCTCTTAAAAGAGGTGATTTTTAAAGGAATAAAAAAGCGTTTCCAGGGATTTCAGGGAAGGGCAGGGAGTTGTACGGACCTAACCGGGTGGGAATCTTTAGAGCAGGTCCTGGAAGTTGATCATTCCCCGATTGGTCGCACTCCCAGGTCAACTCCGGCTACGTATGTGGGAATCTACGATGATATTCGCAGATTATTTTCTCTCACCCCCGAGGCCCGGATGCGGGGGTATCAACCAGGGCGGTTTTCTTTTAACCTCAAAGGAGGGCAATGCGAAACGTGTTCCGGTCAGGGGAGACTTAAGGTAGAGATGAGTTTTCTTCCTGATATTTATGTGGATTGTGAGGTTTGTGGGGGGAGACGATTCAATGAGGAGACGCTGGAGGTCAGGTACAAGGGGAAAACCATTGCCGATGTACTCAGCATGAGCACGGAAGAAGCATCTGACTTCTTCGCCCCTATTCCTTTTATTGCCCGACCATTAAAGATTATCACCGAGATGGGGCTGGGATACTTAACCTTAGGACAGCCCAGCCCTTCGCTTTCGGGAGGGGAAGCACAGCGGGTTAAACTTGCCTATGAATTCTGCCGGCCCACGCAGGGAAAGACGCTTTATATTCTGGATGAGCCCACTACCGGGCTCCACGGTGCCGATATTGAAAAACTCCTCAGTGTGCTTCAAGGACTGGTAGATCAAGGGAATACTGTGGCGATTATCGAGCATAATTTAGACATCATCCGGGCGGCTGACTATGTTATTGATCTCGGGCCTGAGGGAGGTGATGGGGGAGGGTATGTGGTCGCCTGTGGTTCTCCCCGGGAGATCGTGAAACAAACCCAAACATCGTATACCGCACGATTCTTGCATGAGTACCTGGAAGGGAATAACTGAACCGGTTTTTTTGACATTTTCCATCATTTGTGGTTAATTTATTTTTTTAATAATGCCACCAGAGAGAGGGAAGCGCAATGTCCTTACGATCAACGATTGTGCTTATTTTGTTAGGAGTGTTCTTTTTGTATCTGGGGTTTTACTATGGAATTCAGCGGTTCATTATTTCCCCCAGTTTTGTTGCCCTGGAACAGGAAGAGGCAAAAGAAGATATTGACCGCTGTGTGGAAGCACTTCGCCGGGAGATTCATCACCTCGATGCATTTACTTATGATTGGGCCGCATGGGACGACACTTATCAGTTTGTTGAGGATCGAAATACCTTCTATATTGAAAGCAATTTAGTTTTAGATACTTTTATTGATAGCAGCCTTAACCTCATCTATATCTGCAACCTTAAGGGGGAAGTGGTCTGGGGCGAAGTTCGTGACCTGAAGACTATGGAGGTAATTCAATTGCGGGATTTTCCGCAAAATGCTCTCCTCCAAACCCATCCACTCCTTGCCCATAAGAGTCTGGAAAGTTCGATTGCGGGTATTTTGATGACCGAACGGGGACCGATGCTGGTTGCTTCACGCCCCATTCTTACCAGTAAGAATGAGGGCCCCATCCGAGGAACGCTCATCATGGGACGATTTCTTGGTGCTGATTTGATCAAAACCTTAGAAGAGCAGACCCGGGTTACGTTCCAACTCTGGCCGGTAAACAATCGTGGTATTCCTTTAAATGAAAAGGAGGCCTTGGCGCACATAACTGCATCCCATCCGGTGTTCGTTGAAGAGTCTAATGATGATTACTTACATGTTTATACCACCTATCCGGATATCTTAGGCGCCCCTGGTCTGCTGTTGCGGGTGGAAGTCCCCGGAGACATCATCCGCAGAGGAACGAACGCTCTCAGGTTCACTACCTTTTCAATTATTGCGGCGGGAGTGATCCTCTTTATGGTGATGTGGCTGCTGCTAAGAAAAATTGTAACCGACTCAATCACAAAGCTCACCCACAATATTGTGGCCATCGGCGAAAAAGAAGACTTTTCATCGCGTCTTTCCGTTAAGCGGAACGATGAAATTGGCATACTTTCCAATGAATTTAACCGCATGCTCCAAAAACTCTCAGAAGCCCGGAGAAAACTTTTAGAACAATCCTATTACTCAGGGATGGCGGAAATGACCACCGAAGTTCTCCATAACCTTCGGAATTCCCTCAATCCGATTGTCGGGTACTTGCATAGTTTACGCCAGGACCTTAATAAAGTCCCTCTGGAAAAAATAGAAATAGCCCAAAAAGAACTGTCGGAGGGGAAGTGTTCTGAGGAACGGAAGAACGACCTAACGCACTATTTACACTTATCGTACCAGAACCTCTTTGCGCTGCTGCGGAAGGTGAGGGGAACATTGGAAAGCCTTTCCATCAAGGTTACAGAGATTGAAGATTCCCTCGCTTTTCGTGACAAGTTTGGCACCATTAGACACCTGATTGAAAGGCTGGAATTAGGAAGCATCGTGAAAGACGCAATCGCCATGATCCCGGCTGAGCTTGGTGGTACTGTTTCGTTTGAGATAGATGCTCGCATGAACAGTATAGGATCAGTGTTGGCCTATCGGATTCCGCTTTTAGAAATAATCACTAACATCCTTACCAATGCGGTAGAGTCAATTCGTCGGGCCGGATCAGTGAACGGTAAAGTGCAGATTAATGCCGAGGTAGAGAAGGGAGATGGTGCGGATATGGTTCATGTGTGGATTTGTGACAATGGGGAAGGCATTTCACCGGAAAACCTGAAGCGCATTTTTGAACGGAACTTCTCCACCAAAAGAGATGGAACCTCCTTGTTCGGTTTGCACTGGTCTGCCAATGCCATTGCCGCTATGAAAGGGAGGATCTATGCGGAAAGCAAGGGAAAAGGTCACGGTGCGTGCTTTCACCTGTTGATTCCGAAGAATCTATGAAAGAATAACAACTTTTTAACCAGAGGGTATTGACTATGAACAAATCTCACCCTGAGTCTTTGCGTGTCCTCGCTGTGGATGATGAGGAAGTCATGCTGAACCTGTATCAGGATATCTTATGTCCAGAGACGTCTCATTTGGAGTCAGAATCTGGCCTGGAAACACTCGAAGCCCGACTATTTGGGAAGGATAGTTCGCATCCTTCTACTCCTTCATTCCAAACAGAGGTTTGTTACCAGGGTGACCAGGCAGTTGAAGCTGTCCGCAGGGCAGTCGCTGAGGGACGGCCCTTTGCTCTGGCCTTTATTGATATTCGTATGCCTCCTGGCCCGGATGGCGTGTGGGCAGCAGGGCAGATTCGAAAGCAGGATCCACATATAGAACTGGTAATGGTGACGGGTTATTCTGACATTGATCCCCAAGACCTTGCTCAGCGTATCCCCCCGCGGGATAAACTGCTTTATATTCAAAAACCTTTCCACCCCCAGGAGATCAGGCAATTTGCCTCGGCGCTGGGTGCCAAGTGGGTTGCAGAGAGAGAACTTCGAACGATTCATGCGGCATTGGAAATCCAAGTTAAGGAACGCACCGCTGAGCTGGCAGAAATGAATGAACAGCTTAACCAGGAAATCATGGTGCGCAGACGAGCAGAGAAAGAACTTCAGCATACGCTGGGGAAGTTGCGAAAAGCAATGGATGGTATCATCGAGGCAATGGCATTAACAGTGGAAAGGAGAGATCCCTACACCGCTGGACATCAGCGCCGGGTTACCAACCTGGCCCGGGCAATCGCCACGGAGATGGAACTTCGTCAGGAGCAAATTGATGGAATCCGTATGGCTGGGGTCATTCATGATATTGGTAAAATTTCCGTACCAGCAGAGATACTTAGTAAGCCTGGTAAACTTACGGAAACCGAATTCAGCCTGATTAAAACCCATCCTGAGGTGGGATATGATATATTAAAAAACATTGAATTTGACTGGCCGGTTGCCCAAATCGTTTATCAACATCACGAAAAGATGGATGGTTCTGGGTATCCTTTGGGGTTAACGGGTAAAGACCTGCTCATGGAATCGAAAATTTTGGGCGTAGCTGATGTGGTAGAAGCGATGGCCACTCACCGCCCCTATCGTCCGGGTCTTGGTATAGATAAGGCCCTCGAAGAGGTCTCGCAAAAACGGGGTATTCTTTATGATCCCCAGGTGGTAGATGCCTGCTTGAGGGTTTTCAAGGAGAAGGGGTTTAGTCTGGAGTCTTTCTAATACCCATAATTACGGGTCTTGATCTCTACCACGTTGCCATTTTCAAAGGTCAAAATCTGGATTAAAATACGTTTTTTTCATTTTATCCCTGTTCCCTTCCCCCTCATCCCTGATTTATATTACCTGAGCCCCGGCGTACCGTTCCCTGAAAGGAGCGGGAATGCCTTCCCGATCCATCTTCATCGCCAGAGGTAAATAGTCCAATATATCCTGAGCAGTGATTCCATCTTCTCCTTTATCTCCGGCAGCCAAATCTCCGGAAAGGCCGTGGATAAATACTCCCTTTCTCACCGCCTCTTCAAGCGATAATCCCAAGCCAAACATGGCCGCAATAGTTCCGGTCAGGACATCACCCGAACCTGCGGTGGCCATTCCGGGATTCCCGCTCAGGTTAATAAATACTCGGCCATCGGGGTAGCCGATGAGGGAATGGGCTCCTTTCAAAACGATCACTGCTCCCAGTTCGCTCGTGGTTTGCTGTAAGATGTCAATTTTACTGGCGTCAATTTCAGAGACACTCATGTTGGTTATTCTCGACATCTCTCCCAGGTGGGGAGTGAGAATGGTCTCTGTTTTCCTTGCCTTGATGATTTTTATGTCCTTACAAAGGGCAGTAATGCCATCACCATCAATGAGGAGTGGCTTAGTGATCTCATTTGCCAAATCCCGTGCCAGTTGCTGGGTCTCTTCTTCTAAGGAGAGGCCGGGGCCGAGCACTACCAGATCCATTTTTTCTGAAAGTTCCAGCAGGACCTTTTTATTTTCAAAGGAGATGCTTCCTGAGCTTGTTTCCTTCTGAGGGATAAAAACAATTTCACTTCCCTTAGTGGCAATAACCGGAATTATGGATCTGGGTGCAGCGAGGCGCGAATATCCGCCCCCAGCCTTGAGAAAAGAGAGGGCCGCAAAGTAGGGGGCTCCCACATAGCTCACGGCACCGGCAATAAAGAGCACCTCTCCGAAGTTCCCTTTGTGAGCATTTTTATCTCTGCGAGGGAGTATTACCGGACGATTTGTCTCCACTTTTAACGCATCGGAGTGGTAGAGCTGAGGAGGAAAGGAGATGTGAGAGACGTATAACCTGCCACAAAGTTTATATCCGGGAAAGAGCAGATTCCCTCTTTTGGGGAGGCCAAAGGTCACGGTGTAATCAGCCTTCACTGCTATCCCCATTATTTCCCCAGTATCACCATGGATACCAGAAGGAATATCCACGCTCAATACCGTTTTCCCACTTTCATTGATCAGTTGAATGACATCTCGATACAGTCCGTCAACTTCCCGGATGAGCCCGGTGCCAAAGATGGCATCTACAATTGCACTGCAGTGAAACACTTCTGATTTTATTGATTCAACCGATTCAACTGGTCGGATTTCAACCGGGAGCCGGGATAGAATGTCAAGGTTCGTTTTTGCAGCACCTTTGAATTTGTTTCGGTCGCCCAAAATGAATACTTTTACTTCTCCTCCATGAGAAAGAATTTTTCTGGCAATCACGAACCCGTCTCCTCCGTTATTGCCGAGGCCGCTGAAAACGATGAATCTTTTACCGGTAATCCCGAACTCTTTTAAGATAACGAAATAGGTAGCTTCGCCAGCATTTTCCATCAAAAGCTCTTCCTTGATGCCATAGGTTTCTATGGCAGTCCGGTCCAGTTCTCTCATTTCCGTAAC
>JAZDOO010000004.1:0-18926 GCA_043798555.1 Pseudomonadota bacterium
TGAATCGAAGAAATATTTTAAAATAGTTCTTGTAAAAAGGAAGTTAAAAAATTTGCTTGTTCAGGTTCCTAAAATGATATATTAATTTGTTATTACAAACTAATCCCTTATTCAACATTGGGGCCGAATCCTACCCTCTCCGTTTCCTGAAATTCCTAAAATTTATGATGCGTATTGGTAGCTTAGAACTCAGCAATAATCTTTTGCTTGCCCCCATGGCAGGGTATACGGATCTCGCCTTCCGTTTACTGGTAAAGAGGCACGGGGCGGGTATGGTGTTTACGGAAATGGTAAGTGCCCGCGGACTGGTAGTATCCAATAGAAATACAGAAGATTATTTAACTACTACTCCCGAAGAGTTTCCTTTATCAGCCCAGATTTTTGGCTCTGACCCTGTTTACATGGCAGAGGCAGCGGTTATGATTCAGGAAAGGGGAATTGCTGCTCTTGATGTGAACATGGGCTGTCCGGTGCGGAAGGTAGTAAAAAATGGAGCCGGAGCGGCCTTGATGAAAGATGTTTCTTTGGCGCAAAAGATCATTACGTCCATCCGAAAAGTAGTTTCATTACCCCTAACCGTAAAACTCCGCTCTGGCTGGGACAGTGAATCAATTAACTGTCATCACCTCGCTCAGGTGGCAGAAGATTGTGGGGTGGACGGAATCATCATTCATCCCCGCACTGCCCGGCAATTGTTTAGCGGTCAGGCGGAATGGAAGATCATCAGGGAGATAAAAGATAAGGTCAGCATCCCGGTGATTGGAAACGGTGATATAAGAACGTTCAGAGATGTTGCTGAGATGGAAGCAATGACCGGATGTGACGGGGTAATGATCGGGCGGGGTACCCTGGGAAATCCGTGGATATTTCAAGAGGCCAATGAGTATACGCAGAGCGGTAGCGTGAATTACTCCCCCACATTTCATACGAAACTTACCACTATGCTTAACCACCTCGATTTAATAAGGGACCGGTTTGAAGAAAGAGCAGGGGTGAATCGGTTTAAGGCCCATATTGCCCACTACCTGAAAGGTATGCCTGGGGTAAAAGTTTTACGTCACACTATTTATTCGGAAGTAAAAACCTATGATGATTTACAGTGGAGTATTTACAGGTTATTCAATACATTTTCTGGAGATTCTGCCGTATCAGGATATAATGAGCGTACCATGGGCGATAATGAACAAAGCAAGGTGCATAGCGAATGAAGGATATTGCCAATTTTCTCTTTGAAATTGGGATGTTAAAATTAACTCCGCGCAGCGGACTGCAATTTTTAGGATCCGGGAACGAGTCGGTTGCGGAACATGGTTTTAGGATGATCATGATTGCCTATACGCTTGCCAAATTAGACCCCCAGGTGGATGAAAACCGGGTGGTGAAAATGGCTCTTTTCCATGACATTCTTGAAAGCCGGACCGGGGATTTAAATTATGTGAATAAAAAATATGTAGAGGTAAATGAAGAGAAGGCTGCTAACGAATTGACGGAGCACCTCCCTTTTGGGGATGAAGTGAAGGAGTTTCTCAGAGAGTTTAGCGAAAAGAAGACTCCTGAGTCGCTGGTGGCTAATGATGCTGACCAACTGGAACTGATATTAATGCTCAAGGAATACGGTGATCTGGGAAATAAATATACGAAGGACTGGATCACCTTTGCTTTAAAACGCCTGCACACTGACCAGGCAAAAAAAATAGCCAAAGCCATTCTTTCAACCGATAGGACAGAATGGTGGTTTAAAGACAAGAGTGATTGGTGGATTTGGGGGAGGAAAAATGGAAAACCCTGATTTAGCCTCCTATGCTGCCCGGGATGAAAACTCCCGGGGGCGAAAATATGAGGAAGAATATAAAGATGACCGGGCCGCATTCGAACGGGACCGGGATAGAATCATACATTGTTCTGCATTTCGGCGGCTGGAGTATAAAACTCAGGTGTTTGTCAACCACGAGGGAGATTATTACCGCACCCGGCTGACCCATTCGCTGGAAGTATCCCAGATTGCCCGGAGCATTGCCCGGCGTCTCACGCTAAACGAGGGTTTGACTGAGGCGATTGCCCTTGCCCATGATTTTGGACATACCCCGTTTGGCCATTCGGGAGAAATGATATTAAATGAGCTGATGCTTGATCACGGCGGTTTTGAACATAATCTGCAAAGCCTCCGGGTGGTGGAAGAGCTGGAAGAGCGCTACCCAATGTTTCCCGGGTTAAACTTAACCTGGGAAACCCGGGAAGGGTTGGTCAAGCATACCACTTCTCATGATAGTCCGAACCTTGAGAAACTGCAGGAATACGCCCCAGAGAAAAACCCTACCTTAGAAGCTCAGATCATAGACCTCGCTGATGAAATCGCCTATAACAACCATGACATTGATGATGGCCTTCAGTCAGGATATATTGAGGAAGCGGCATTAAGGGAAGAAGTGGAGTTGTGGTCAACCATGATCGAGATGACCGAAACAAAATACCCGGGCGTAAATAACCCGCAAAAAAAATACTATACTATCAGCCACCTTATTGGCTTTCTTATCCTTGATTTAGTAGAGGAAACAAGAATAAACATTGCCCGATTGAACATTCGGACCCTAAAAGAGGTTTGCAATGCCGGGGATAGGATAGTGGCCTTTAGTTCCGAAACCGCACGCAACAATCAGCAATTAAAAGATTTTTTGATGGAGAACCTTTACAACCATTATAAAGTAAAGCGGATGAGTAGTAAGACAAAAATGGTGGTGGCTAAGCTTTTCGAGGCATATCATGAGAATCCCATGCTTTTGCCTAAGAAATACCGGGAGAAAATGGAGAGTAATTCCCGGGAAAGGATTATATGTGACTATATTGCCGGGATGACCGACCGTTATGCCTTAGATGAATACAGAAAACTGTTTGATCCTTTTGCAAGGGTCTAAAAGGGGGGATTTATGGTTAGATCAGGAGTGTCGCACACGCTTTCCTTTCTTATCAGCCTTATTGTCGGGAATGCACTGTTAGTCTTGCTCAAGGTTTATATCCCTCCCGCGTACAATTTTTCTCTTCGCCTTGGCCAGGCAATCGCCCTTATCTTCAAGATTACCGCCTACAACCCAAAAATCATGGCCTCTTTTGTAATTGCAACGATATTGTCTTTTTTTATTGGCATTCTCTTTCATAAACTTTTTAAGTTCGGGTGGTAGGAGATTTCTATGGCCGCAAAACCAACCTGTGAAGAACTGGAACAAAGGGTTCAAGAATTAGAGAAAGCCGATGCATTTCGGGCAAACGACCAAAAATATTTTCCTGGTAATCCCCTACTGATACTGCAACTGATAAAGGCGATAGTAGATTCCTTTTTTTGTCATAAGTTCCTCATGGGTTCCTTCCTCTTTTATCTCGCCCTTATGAAGAACCAAAATTCGGTCTGCACGTTGAATCGTGGAAAGACGATGGGCAATAATGAGCGAGGTTCTCTGGCTGGTTAACTTTACCAGTGCTTCCTGCACCAGGCGTTCTGTTCCCGGATCTATGTTGGAAGTGGCTTCGTCGAGCACAAGGATTTTTGGATTGAATGCCAGAACGCGGGCAAAGCAGATAAGCTGGCGCTCACCAGTGGAAAGGGTGGAGCCTTCCTCGGATAATACCTCATCAAACCCTTTGCTCAGCTTATTGATAAAGCGGTCGGCGTTCACTAAACGGGCCACGTCCTCCAAGTCTTTGTTCGTAATGTGGGGATTGCCAAGACAGATATTATATCCAATGGTGTCAGCAAAAAGAAAGCTATCCTGCATCACCACCCCCACGTGGGAACGGAGAAAATGCTGTTCCAATGATCGAATATCTACTCCGTCTAAAAGGATTTTTCCTCCCTGTGCGTCGTAAAAGCGAACCAGTAATTTAATGAGGGTGGTCTTGCCAGCTCCCGTCGGGCCAACCACGGCTACTGTTTCTCCTTCCTTTATGGTAAACGACACATTTTTTAGCACCGGCTCACCCTCGTCATAAGCGAAAACCACATTTTGAAATTCCACCTTCCCTTTCACCGGAGCAATTATCTCAGGGGCCAAAGGATCCGTGATGATATCGTTTTCATCCAGGAGGGAGAAGACCCTTTCTGCAGAAGCCAAAGCAGATTGCATGATATTATATTTTTCTGCCAAGAACCGGATGGGCTGGAACATTCTCTGGATATAGGACAGGAAAGCAACCAGAACCCCCAGGCTGATGGTTTGCGAGATAACCTGGGAACCTCCTTTCCAAATTACCAGGGCGATGGCAACCGCGCTGAAAAGTTCAATTGCCGGCATAAAAATAGCGAAAACAATGATCTGCCGGATATTGGCTAAGTAGTGGTCATAGTTAATTTGCTGGAAGCGGCGAGCATTTTCGATTTGGCGATTGAAAATTTTTACCACCAGAATACCGGAAAAATTCTCCTGAATATAGGAGTTAATCCGGGCAATCAGTTTACGTACCTCTCTAAAGGCATCCCGGGCTTTGACACTAACGAGGATGGTGATGACAACAATAATGGGGAGGAGAATAAAACACACCAGAGCTAACCGCCAGTTAAGAAAAAGCATCACGGTCATGATTCCCAAGAGGAGGATGAAGTCTTTTAAGAATTGGACAATAATGGAAGAAAACATGTCCTGAAGGTTTTGAATGTCGTTGGTGGTTCGGGTTACCAGCTTTCCCACCGGGTTGCTGTCAAAGAAATGTAACGAGAGCTTCTGGAGGTGACCACAAAGATGGATTCTAAGATCGTGCATAATTTTTTGACCGGTATATTCCATGGAATAAATCTGAGAATAGGAACAGACAAACTCAAGGAAAAGTAAGAAAATAAAAATAACGCCAATCCAGATCACGCCGGAAAGGTCTTGCTGGCGAAGACTGATGAGCTGATCTATCGGGAACGCCTTAAGGTGATCGTAAGGAATAAAAGCACAGGCTTCGCTCCGGTAAATAAGGTGAGGCTGACGATTGATAAGGGTTTTTACTGCCTCACGGTGTAAAGGTGCAGGATAGTATCGGGCTTTTTCGAACCAGCCCCTTTTTTTAAGCTGCAAAAGGAGCTTCTGGTCAATGCGCTCACTATCTTTTTCTCTGACAAAAAAGACGTTGGGTTCCTGAGTGGGAATAAGAAATTTTTGGTACTTTGTCTGGACAGTGGTTGCCATTGGTTCTCCCGGGGGAAGCAGGATTTTTCGAGCAGTAGTTAAGATATAATCATCAATAGCGATCTTGGTAAGGTAGGGGAGCACCAGCTCAACCCCAGTGATGATGAGGATCAAAAGCACGGAAAAGAACAGGTGCCTGAGGTAGGGCTTAAGGTACTTTGCCAAACGTACCAGCAGGGCGAGGTCATATGAGGTATCCGGGAATTCTTCGCCAATATAGCCAAAATTAGGTTTCATAACCAATCGTTTTTCTTATGAGATGATTATTTTCCAGCTCTTTTTCAATGAGTTGCCGCCAGAACATTTTGGCGTATATTCCCCCCAAGGCCAAGAGGGTCTCATGGTTGCCGTGTTCCCGAATTTCTCCTTCCTCGAAAACAACTATCTGGTCGGCATCCTTGACCGAGGAGACCCGGTGGGTGACAATGATGGTAGTTTTTCGCGTCATAAGCGGCTTCAGGTTGGTAACAATCCTTTCTTCAGTATGGGTATCAACTGATGAAAGGGCATTGTCCAAGACGAGGATAGGGGTATCGAGAAGGAGCGCCCGGGCAATGGCGATTCGCTGTTTTTGCCCTCCCGAAAGGATGACCCCTTTCTCTCCCACGGTGGTTTCAAACTGATGGGGAAAGGACAGTATTTCATCATAAACCTGGGTAAGTTTGGCCACAGTTACAATGTTATCCAGTGATGCGTCGGGTGAGCCAAAACGGATATTTTCTTTGATGGTGTCAGAAAAAAGAAACGTATCCTGAGGCACATACCCGATATTCTGTCGCAAAAATTCCAGGGGAATGCTCCTAATGTCCTCTCCATCTAATAGGAGGCGTCCTTCTTTAAACTCGAAAAGTCCTAAAAGGAGATTGAGGAGGGTGGTCTTTCCGGACCCGATCCGGCCTACAATTGCTATAATTTCACCCGGGTTGATGGTGAGGGTAATGTCTTTTAAGACCGGAAAAGAATTATCATAGGAAAAGGAGAGGTTAAGGAACTCAATCTTACCGGAAAGGGGGGCTCGCTTTGTGAACTGAGAAGAACCAGTGATTTCCGGCTTAATTTCAAGCAAATTGTTGATCCGTTTCATTGAGGCGGCTCCTCGCTGGAGAACATTCACGACCCATCCGAGCGCGATTAATGGCCAGGTGAGAATTCCCAGATAACTGGTAAAGGCTACAAATTCCCCGGGGGTAATGGTAAGGAGGATGGTTTGCCTTCCCCCAAACATAAGCACAATTGCCAAACTGAGATCAACCAAGCATAATAGCAGAGGTAAAAACATCCCTGAGAGCCGGGTGAGTTCCATGTTTCTCTGGATGTACTGGTGGCTTACTTCTTGAAGCTTCTCCAAACGATGCTGTTCCTGCACATAGGATTTCACCACCCTTATTCCGGCAAACGTTTCCCTTACTTTTTCAGTGAGCCGGGAAAAGGTTTCCTGAACCCGAAGAAACTGCTCGTGGACCACCTTGCTAAACCGGTTGGTAGCCAAAATAATGAAGGGGGCGGGAATCAATGCATAGAACGTAAGCACCACATTAATGTGAACCATAAAGCCGATGGCCATTACACTTAAGATAACCCCATCAACCATTGCCACCAATGCCATTCCCAGCGCCATTCTGATGGCGATCATGTCATTGGTGGCGTGGGCCATGATATCGCCGGTAAAGACCTGCTTAAAGAAACTCAGGGGCAGGGTTTGAAGGTGGGTAAAAAGGCGGAGGCGGAGGTTGGTTTCGATCTGATGGGCAGTTCCAAAGATACAATAGCGCCAAAAAAAACGAAAAATCCCAATAGCAACGGAAATGCCGATTACCTGTACCCCACAAATTAGTAATAAACTGCCTTTTACCTCCTCCTGGACAAGGGTATCCACTGCCCGTTTAATGACTTGCGGGATGAGAAGCTGCAAAACATCTACGGTGAGAAGGGCAGTAAGTCCAACAATGAGAATCCAGATGTTTTCCCGCACGTACGGTATAATGGTTCGAAAGACTTTCATCAGAATCTATCATTAATAATCCCCCTTAATCCCCTTTATAAAAGGGGGACTTTACTTTTCTCCCCTTTTCTAAAGGGGAGTCAGAGGGGATTTTTATTCATAAAATTAATAAGTAATAACTATCTGATAGGTAAACTGTTACAGGATCTCAGCATAATTCCTGGATAACCGAGAACCAGGCCTCCCTTGACTTTTTCCCAAGGGAAGATATATCATAATAAACTTTTTAATCAATAACTTGTCGTTTTTAGAAGTTTTTAATATTTTGGTTCTACAAAATACATAACACAATACCAGGGGATAGTGGATAGTGAAGAGGAAAAAGGGAAGAGGGGAGGATGGATTTGTGAAAATTAATCAGGCATTATTGTCCTATTCCTTCAAAGGGACAATAAGAGGAGACTCTAAGAATTGTTTAAGCTGATTGCACGGAAATTATTTGGAAGCCGAAATGACCGGGAATTAAAGACACGCCGTCCTTATGTAGAGCACGTTAACGCCCTTGAACCGGAGATTAAAGCGCTTACCGATTCCCAGCTTCAAACCAAAACTCAGGAACTTAAAGAGCGATATGGCCAGGGAGAGCCGCTGGATTCTCTTCTTTTTGAGGCATTTGCTGTGGTTCGGGAGACCGCCCGAAGAGTATTGGGTGAACGACATTATGATGTGCAAATCATGGGGGGGGTTGTTCTGCATCAGGGGAGAATTGCCGAAATGGCAACCGGAGAAGGGAAAACCTTAGTGGCAACCTTACCCGCCTATCTTAATGCTCTCACTGGTCGGGGGGTGCACATTATCACGGTTAACGATTACTTAGCAAAGCGAGACCGGGACTGGATGGGGAAAATCTATGAATTTCTTGGGGTGAGCGTGGAGGTGATCTATCATGATATTGATCCCCTCAGCCGCAAAAAGGCCTATCAGGCTGATATTACCTATGGGACCAATACGGAGTTCGGGTTTGATTATCTCCGGGACAATATGGGCCATAGCTTTGAGGAGCAGGTCCAGCGAGAACATTACTACGCTATCGTGGATGAGGTGGATAGCATCCTTGTTGATGAGGCGAGGACTCCGCTCATTATCTCAGGTGCGGTAGGGCAGACTTCCAACCGTTACGGAGAGTTAAAACCATCGGTGGAGCGGGTGGTTAACAGTCAGACAATGCTGGTGAATAAAATCCTTAAGGAAGCGGAAACCCTCATTGAAGGAGGGGATAAGGAGTATGAGGCCGGCGTTAAACTGCTCCAGGCCAAACGGGGGGCTCCGAAAAATAAACGGCTCTCAAAAATGTTAAAAGAGGGAAAATACAAAAAATTAGTGGAAAGGGTGGAATTGGATTTTATTCGGGATAAGCGTCTCCCGGAACTGGATGAAGAATTGTATTTTTCCATTGAAGAGAAAAATAATGTGGTGGATCTGGCTGATAAAGGGCGGCACGCCCTGGCCCCGAGCGATCCCGAACTGTTCGTGCTCCCTGATCTAAGTCTGGCAGAGGATGAAAGTTTGGGACTCAGCGAGTCGGAAAGAAAAAAGTACCGCCAGGAATTGGAGCGGGAGTATGTGGAAAGAGGAGAAAAAATTCAGAGTGTCCATCAATTGTTAAAGGCCTATTCTTTGTTTGAAAAGGATGATGATTACGTGGTCACGGATGGCAAGGTGCTCATTGTGGACGAATTTACCGGAAGGCTCCTCCCGGGTCGAAGATATAGCGATGGATTGCATCAGGCATTGGAAGCCAAAGAAAACGTTACCATCGAAGGTGAAACCCAAACCTTTGCCACCATTACCCTTCAAAATTATTTTCGGATGTATGAGAAGCTGGCCGGTATGACCGGTACCGCGGAAACTGAAGCTCCGGAATTCCTGAAAATATACAAGTTAGATGTCATTGTTATCCCCACAAATATGCCGGCCCGCAGGACAGACTATCCGGACATGATTTATAAAACCAAGGCAGAGAAATACCGGGCAGTGATTGAAGAAATAAAACAGATGAATGCCAAGGGCCGGCCGATGCTGGTGGGTACCACCTCAGTTGAGGTTTCAGAGACCTTGAGCCGAATGTTGGGGAAAAAGATTCCCCACTCGGTGCTCAATGCCAAACGACACAAAGAAGAGGCCGAGATCGTTGCCAAAGCAGGACAAGCAGGATCGGTGACCATTGCTACCAATATGGCCGGTCGGGGTACTGATATCAAGCTTGGCTCTGGGGTACCAGAATGTGGGGGACTCCATATCGTTGGAACTGAGCGGCATGAGGCGCGACGCATTGATCGTCAGCTCCGGGGCCGAAGTGGCCGGCAAGGTGACCTTGGTTCCTCCCGGTTTTTTCTCTCCTTAGAGGATGATTTGTTGAGGATTTTTGGATCAGAACGGATCGCATCCATCATGGAGCGGCTGGGGATGGAAGATGGACAACCCATAGAGCATCATCTCATTACCAAGGCCCTCGAAAATGCTCAGGGAAAAGTGGAAGCGCGTAACTTTGATATCCGGAAACATCTGCTGGAATATGATGATGTGATGAATAAACAGCGGGAAGTGATCTATGAACAGCGTAACCGGATCTTGCGGGGTGAAAATCTCCACCACGATATTATGGAAATGCTCCAGGAGCAGGTCGAGGATTTGGTCAATCACTACACGAATAATGACCTCCCTCCTGCTGAGTGGGATTACCGGGGGCTCCAGGAAGAAGTCTATAGATTATTCGCTTTTCGCCCCGTTTTTTCCCGCCAGGAACAGGAGGAAATGACGCAGGAAAAGCTTTGCGATTTTATTAGCCAAAAAACCCAGGAACTCTATCAGCGGAAAGAGGTTGAGTTCGGAGAAACTTCCTTTCGTCATCTGGAGACGTTTTGCTCCCTCCAGGCCATTGATCTTCTGTGGAAAGAACACCTGCTTAATTTAGATCACCTTAAGGAAGGGATCGGACTTAGAGGCTACGGACAGCGAAACCCTCTTCATGAGTACCAGAAGGAAGGGTTTGAAATGTTTCAGGGGTTGATTCAGCGGATCAAGGAAGAGACCATTTCCCGGCTTTTCAGGGTACGGCTCATTCCCGCCCCGGAATTTGTTTCCGAAGGTTCACCTGCTCCGGCCCAATTGATTTTGAGTCACGGTGAAGGACCTCAAAAAGCGAGACCAGTGCGTCGGGAGAGCAAAAAGGTGGGAAGGAATGACCCTTGCCCTTGCGGAAGCGGGAAAAAATATAAAAAATGCTGTGGTAGGTAAGGCGATGAAACAATGGTTACCAATGATTCCGGGTTTCTTTTTTAGTGGATTAGCAGCCGGGATTAAAAAGAACCGGGAAAAGGATATGGGGTTGATATTTTCTGAAGCTCCGGCAGTGGCCGCCGGAGTGTTTACCCGGAACTGGGTAAAGGCTGCGCCGGTGCTTTTGACTCAGAAGCGATTGCAAAGAGGACACCTCCAGGCGGTACTGGTAAACAGTGGCTGTGCTAATGCCTGTACTGGAAAAAGGGGAATGGAAGATGCTAAGGTCCTGGCGGATAAAACCGCTCGCCGGTTAAACATTCCTTCCGAACGGATTGCTGTGGCTTCAACGGGTGTGATTGGAGAGTTTCTGCCGCTAAAGAAAATGGTCCCCTGCTTACCTCCCCTTTGTGAAGGTCTGAAGGAAGAGAAAATCGAGGATTTTGCTCAGGCGATTATGACTACTGATACGAAGCCTAAAATTGCTTTTCGGGAAAAGGTAATTGACGAGAAGCAGATCATAATCGCCGGAATTGCCAAAGGGGCGGGGATGATTAATCCATCTCTTGCTACTATGCTCGTGTTCATACTGACTAATGCAGCGATAGGGCCGCAGTCGCTACCGGCATTATTAGAAGAAGGGGTAGGAGACACCTTTAACCGGATTACCATAGATGGGGACACGAGCACCAATGACATGGTGTTGTTATTAGCCAATGGTCAGGCAGGGAACCGGCCGTTTTCAAAAAGGAGTGCTGAAACTACGGGATTTAAGACCATGCTTTTTGAGGTGATGGAAGAGTTGGCGCAAAAAATCATTCAGGATGGGGAAGGGGTAACCAAGGTTATCGAAATTAAAGTACAAAAGGCAAAATCCCGGCTGGAAGCCGAAACTATCGCCAGAAGCATCGCCTATTCTCCTCTGGTAAAGACCTCGTTTTACGGTGAGGAGGCCAACTGGGGCCGGATCATCGCGGCTGCGGGAAAGACCCAGTTTCCTATTTCGTTTGAAAAAGTTGACCTTTTTATCAACCACATCCCCTTAGTGAGCAAAGGAGTTATTCTTGGCTCCAGAAACGAGAGGAGAGCGCAACGAGAAATGAAAAACAAGCTTTTTGCTATTACGATTATCCTTAATCAAGGAAATCGGGAAGCCTCGATCCTGACCACTGATTTTTCTCCTGAATACGTAACCATCAACGCTGGCTATAAATCGTAGAATGCTGAAGATAGGGCAGGTAAAAGGCCACGTGCTCACTCACCCGAATTTTTCTTGCAAATTCATAGTGGATATGGTAGTTAATATGGTTACATTTAAGACCGAAGATTGCTAAGTATCCATTTTTAAAAGGGTTTTTAACTAAACCCTATTTTTTAATGCCATTGTGGTATTTTTATTACTCACGCCTTAGGACTTACTCTGGGGTGTTTATGGAAAACATAAATCCAAAGTAAGGATGAATAAGGCGGCGGTTTAACCATTTCATTAGGAGGTGTATTGTGTCAGTAGTTACTATGAAAGAATTGTTAGAATCAGGGGTTCACTTCGGACATCAGACCAGGCGCTGGAATCCCAAAATGAAACCGTATATCTTTGGAGCTCGCAATGGGATCTATATCATAGACCTCCAAAAAACGCTTCGGCTCTTTAATATGGCCTATAATTTTGTGGCGGATGTAGTTGCCAATGGGGATATGGTGCTTTTTGTGGGGACGAAAAAGCAAGCCCAGGATACCATCCGGGAAGAGGCTCGCCGATGCAAGATGTTTTATGTGGATCAACGGTGGCTGGGAGGAATGTTGACCAACTTTCAAACCATCCGGAGAAACATTGACCATTTAAAAACCTTAGAAGCTTTGTTAGGAGGGGAGAACGAGGCTACCGATGTTACGAAAAAAGAATTGTTAAAATTAAGGAAAGAGAAAGAAAAAATCGAAAAAAAATTGGGGGGTATTAAAGACATGAAAAAGCCTCCGGGGGCAGTATTTATCATTGACACCCGGAAAGAAAAGATCGCGGTGGCGGAAACGAAAAAGTTAGGGATTCCCTCGTTAGGTGTGGTAGATACTAATTGTGACCCTGAAGATGTAGATTACGTAATTCCTGGTAATGATGATGCGATTCGTTCTATCCGTCTTTTTTCTGCAAAAATAGCCGATGCTTGTATCGAAGGCATGAAAAAGAGGGATGTGAGACTGCAACAAGAATTAGAAACCGTTCCAACCGAAAATGTTTCCGAGGAGGCAAAGCCTTCAGAAAAGGAAGAGACGTTTCGTAGGGATAAACGAGCGACCGTAGAGAGGAAGGGAAGAACCAAAAGCGTGGAGGATAGGCATGGAAATTAGTGCTGCTCTGGTAAAAGACCTCCGTGAAAAAACGGGTGCACCGATGATGGATTGTAAAAAAACCCTGCAGGAAGTTAATGGAGATATCAATAAAGCTATTGATCGCCTCCGGGAAAAGGGAATGAAAGCCTCCCTTACAAAGGCAGCCCGGTCTGCGAAAGAGGGTCTCATTGGCTCTTATGTCCATCCGGGCAGTAAAATCGGGGTGTTAGTTGAGGTAAACTGTGAAACTGACTTTGTAGCTCGGACCGCAGAATTTCATGAGTTAGTAAAGAACCTTGCGATGCAAATTGCTGCCGCAAATCCCCTTTACCTTTTCCGGGAGGATGTTCCCTCCGGGGTATTAGAAAAGGAAAAAGAAATTTATCGGAACCAAGCGCTTCAGACCGGGAGGCCAGAAAAGGTTATTGATAAAATCGTTGAAGGCAAAATGGAGAAGTTTTATGCCGAGGTCTGCTTGATGGAACAAAGCTATGTGCGGGAGCCGGAGCTCACCATAAAATCGTTGTTAGACGCTCATATTGGGAAGATAGGAGAGAATATGGTTATCCGAAGATTTTGCCGTTTCCAACTGGGTGAAACGGTGTAATCGCTTGCATTCGGTGCTCATAAATGCCTTCAGCCGTCTATAAGAGAGTACTGCTTAAATTAAGTGGAGAAGTGTTGGCAGGTGAACGGGGATTCGGTATTGATCCTGATGCCATAAACAAGATCGCCGGGGAAATTAAAGAGATCTATGGTCTTGGTGTCGAAATGGCTCTGGTTATCGGGGGTGGAAATATTTTCCGAGGAGTATCAGCCAGTGCTGGGGGGATGGATAGGGCTTCAGGTGACTATATGGGGATGTTGGCAACGGTGATCAATAGCTTAGCGCTTCAGGATGCATTGGAACGCAAAGAGATCCCCACGCGGGTTCTCACTGCCATTGAAATGCATCAACTGGCTGAACCGTATATAAAACGCCGTGCGATTCGACACTTAGAGAAAAAACGGGTAGTTATCTTTGCTGCCGGTACCGGAAATCCCTATTTTTCCAGCGATACTGCAGCAGCGCTTCGCGCCATGGAGATCAGTGCCGAGGTAATTCTTAAAGCCACCAAGGTTGATGGAGTGTATGATGCCGACCCACTTAAGAAGGCAGATGCAAAAAAGTTTAATAAAATAAGCTACTTAGATTTCTTAAACAATAACTTTAGAGTAATGGATGTAACTGCTATTTCCCTTTGCATGGATAACCATCTCCCCGTAATAATCTTTAACCTTACCGTCCCCAATAACATCAAACGGGTCATATTGGGTGAAAAGGTGGGAACAATCATCGAGGGGTAAAAAAATGGAGAAAGAACTGGAAAAAGAGTTAAAAACGAAGATGGATAAAGCACTTGAAGCTACCAAACATGAATTTAGTCGAGTCCGGACGGGACGTGCTTCTCTCAGCCTGTTAGATGGGATTAAAGTGAATTATTATGGTTCAGTTGTTCCGCTCAATCAGGTAGCCACCCTCAATATTCCGGAGAGCCGTCTCATTACCATTCAACCTTGGGATACAAAAATGCTCGGGGAGATTGAAAAGGCCATACTTAAATCTGACCTGGGATTAACCCCTACCAGTGATGGAAAGATCATCCGCCTGCCCATACCGGCTTTAACTGAAGAGAGACGAAAGGAGTTGGTAAAAGTAATAAGAAAAATGGCAGAAAAAGCAAAGGTTACGTTAAGAACAATTCGACGCGATATTAATGAAAAACTCAAAACGCTGAAAAACGATAAAAAGATTTCGGAGGACGATTATTTTACTGATCAGGATGAAGTCCAAAAAATCACCGATGAATACATTAAGCGAGCTGATGAAGTTCTTGCGGAAAAAGAAAAAGAGCTCATGGAACTATAGTTATCTTGGCAGCATCTACCCTTCCTTTTTTCCCTTCCTTAACGCAAGCGTGAACCTATAGAGACGAATGATACACCATACTATAGTTTTTCCTCGCAATAATAGGCAGATAGCGTTATTATTAAAGTCAGCATTGCGGACGAGGGGAACAGTTTCGGATCTTGAACCCTATTAATTTTAGTCAATAGTTATGGATCGCTTGATTAAGGAAAAATTACCCCAACACATCGCTATCATCATGGACGGAAACGGGCGGTGGGCAAAAAAAAGGAACCTGGAACGCATCACCGGCCATCAACAGGGCATTGAATCAGCCCGTGAAATAGTGCGATTTTGCCGGGAAGTAGGAATTAAGGTTTTGACGCTATTTGCCTTTTCAAGTGAAAACTGGAAGCGGCCGGAAAAGGAAATTCAGGCCCTCATGGACCTGCTCAAAAAATATCTTCGAAGCGAATCAGAGGAACTTCTGAAAAATGACATCCGGTTGGTGGTGATTGGAAATATTAATGACCTACCCCCCTCAGTAGCCAAGGTACTCAAGGAGGTAATGGATAAAACGAAACTCTGCGAGGGCATGATTCTCAACCTTGCCCTCAGTTACGGAGGGAGAGATGAAATTATCCAGGCAATTCGTGCAATAGCGAAAGAGGTAAAGCACGGGAGGCTCAAAGAAGAAAAAATTACCGAAGCATCATTTTCAAACTACTTGTTTACCAGAGGGCTTCCTGACCCTGACTTATTAATTCGTACCAGTGGAGAAAAGCGCTTGAGCAACTTTTTGCTCTGGCAGATGGCCTATACGGAGATCTATGTAACGGAAATTCTTTGGCCAGATTTTAAGCGAGAAGATATGATTCGAGCGCTCGTGGACTACCAAAATCGGGAGCGGCGTTTTGGTCGAACAAGCGAACAATTAATGAGTTAATGAATAAAATAACCGATGAATAATCAGCAAGACCACCGAAATAGATGGATCACAGGGGTGGTCGGACTTTCCATTCTTTTACCGGTTGTCGGCTATGCTTCCAAGCCGATTTTTTTTCTCTGCATATTTTTGATAACTTTCTTAGTACTTAGGGAATTTTATGAGCTGGTTTCTTGTACTTCCAGTTCTAAAATTGTGGGGATCGCTTTGGGACTTACCCTCACCGGAGGATTTGTCGCTTTTCACCCCGTTACCCTTGTCGCCACCATCGCCGGGATTGTGTTATGTTCTTGTATCTATTCGATACTCCCCTTTCAGAAAAACGAAACCGGGGATACTGATTTGGAAAAACACTTAGTGGGGACCTTGGTTATTGCGTTTCTGTTTTCCCATGTACTGTGGCTGAGGGAGTTAAGGGAAGGTAAACTTTGGGTTTTTTTTCTTCTTTCGGTAGCATTTACCGGGGATACGTTTGCGCTTTACGGCGGGAAACGCTGGGGACGTCATAAGCTTTCACCGAGAATAAGTCCCGGAAAGACAGTGGAGGGGACTATTATCGGATTAGTGGGGAGTTGCTTGGGAGGGGTGCTTTTTTCTCAATGGTTCTTTCCCGGATTTTCTATAGGAGTTGCTGTCTATTTATCTTTGATTTTAGGTATCTTGGCCCAACTGGGCGATCTCTGGGAATCTATTGTGAAGCGAAAAGCTAAGGTTAAGGACTCAGGATGGTTGCTCCCGGGGCACGGAGGGTTCTTTGATCGGGTAGATAGTGTCCTATTTTCTGCACCATTTCTTTACTATTTTATTGTGCTTACCAAAAGATTTTTATGAAGAAGATTGCTGTCTTAGGCTCTACCGGATTTATAGGCACTAAGGTATTAAAAATTGTTGCTCAGTTCCCCGATCGTTTTAAGGTCGTGGGATTGGCAGCGGGTAAAAACATCGAGAAATTATGCCGGCAGATTCAAGCCTTTAAGCCGGATGTAGTTTCAGTGGCAGACCAACGGCATTCCGAAGAACTTAAAAAACTCATTCCAGCTCAGGTATCGGTACACGTGTTATACGACCAATGGGGGATGGTAAACGTAGCTACTCATGGTGAAGCTGACCTCGTGGTTTCGGCAATGGTTGGTTCCATAGGACTGATTCCCACGCTGGCGGCTATTCAATCGGGGAAGAAAGTAGCACTGGCTAACAAAGAAGCACTGGTAGTAGGTGGAAGATTCATCATGCAAGAGGCCCGCGCTCGAGGGGTGGAAATCATTCCGATTGATAGTGAACATAGTGCCATTTTCCAGGCCCTCCAGGGTCATAGGAAAGAGGATGTGAGTCGAATCATTCTCACTGCCTCCGGAGGACCGTTTTTACACCTTGACCTTAAGGAGACAGCAAACATTACCCCTGAGGTAGCTTTAGAACACCCGGTATGGGAAATGGGAGAAAAGGTAACCATTGATTCAGCAACCATGATGAATAAAGGGCTGGAAGTTATTGAAGCCCGGTGGCTTTTCGATCTTACCCCAGAAAGCATAACGGTGGTGATCCATCCCCAAAGCATCATCCATTCAATGGTAGAATATCGTGATGGATCCACCATTGCCCAAATGTCCATCCCGGACATGACCATTCCCATTTCCTATGCCTTAACCTATCCTGAACGCCTAACCCATGGACTCCCTTCGCTTAACTTAGCGGAGGTGAGGCAGTTGACGTTTATTGAGCCAGATCTAAAGCGTTTTCCTGCGTTACGACTGGCCTATCAGGCCCTTAAAGAAGAGGAATCCATGTGTGCAGTGTTAAATGGGGCCAATGAGGCTGCGGTTGAAGCCTTTTTACAAAGACGCTTGCCCTTCTCTGAAGTCCTCTCGGTGATCGAAAGAACCATGGAGTGCCATGCGCCTCGGAAGTTAAAGGATGTTGATGAGTCAATTGCAGTCAATACCCTGGCTCGCCAACTGGTCAATAACATTTTAAATAATAGGACAGTAAATAAGTTTTGAAATAAAATTTAAGGGAGTTCAATGTATGGAAACTGTTAGAGGGGGAAATAGATGATTACCATCATATCGTTCATCATCGTCCTGGGGGTGTTGGTTTTTATTCATGAGTTTGGCCATTTCATAGTGGCAAAATGGCTTGGCGTCCGGGTAGAAAAATTTTCTCTCGGGTTTGGACCGAGGCTTTGGGGGTTTAAGAAAAAAGAAACTGAATATCTCATTTCTCTGCTTCCCTTAGGAGGGTATGTGAAACTGGCCGGAGAAAACCCCGAGGAAGCGGTAAACAATGACCCTTCTGAATTTGCTTCCCGAAGTGTTGGTGACCGGGCAAAAATTGTCGTGGCTGGTCCTTTAATGAACCTGCTGCTTGCGGTGATCCTTGTACCCATTGTTTTTATGATTGGGACCCAAGTGCCCAGCTACCTAAAACAAAAACCGGTGATAGGGTGGGTGGAGCTTGATACTCCCGCCGCAAAAGCTGGATTTAAGCGGGGAGATCATATTGTCCGAATCAATGGTTCTCCCATTTCAACCTGGGGAGAGTTAGAGAATTTCATCATGACTAACCCCGGGAGCAATGTAAATGTCTCATTTTTACGCGATGGCGTATTCATGGAGAACGTTTTAACCCCCCTCACTAATAAGGCATACGGAACCGGGTATGCCGGCTTAGTATATCAAATTGATCCCATAATCAGTGGCCTTACCCCCTATTATCCTGCCGAGGCAGCCGGGTTAAAGCCAGGAGATCGAATCATTTCCATAAATGGTGAGCCGGTTAATCATTGGAATCAGATTTCTCAATTAATCCAGAAAAATAAGGAAAAAGAAATTAGCGTTATGATTCGAAGAGGGGAAAAGGGGCTTATTTTTTCTATAACGCCCACGTTTCAAGAAATTAATGGAGTACGGAAGCCTTTTATTGGTATTTCCCCTGCTCTGGAGATGGTACTTGAAAAATACGGATTTTTTGAAGCCCTGAAAAAGGGAACCCAAAAGATATATGAAGTTACCGGACTCACGTTTTACACTTTGAAGAGTTTGATTACCCGAAAAATTTCGGTTAAAATGCTTGGTGGCCCCATCATGATCGCGCAAATAACCGGCCAGGCGGCTAAGTCCGGGATTGCTAATTTTCTTTTCTTTATGGGGTTTTTATCCTTGAACTTAGCAATCCTCAATCTACTCCCTATTCCGGTCTTGGACGGTGGCCACGTATTGTTTTTTTTGATCGAATTTATCCGAGGGAAACCTCTGGGAGTTAAGAAGATGGAGATTGCCCAGCAAATAGGATTAGCCATCCTTATTTTATTAATGGTGGTTGTTACCTATAATGATCTTCAGCGTATCTTCCCGTGGAACCTGGAAAAATTCTTTCCGTGGAAGT
>JAZDOO010000040.1:0-16428 GCA_043798555.1 Pseudomonadota bacterium
ATATATCCAAGTCTCCATAAACGGTCATTGATAAGGTTCTCGGGATCGGGGTTGCGGTCATAACTAAGATATGGGGATTTCCCCCTTTCTTTTTAAGGGCTGCCCGCTGGATAACCCCAAACCGGTGCTGTTCATCAATAATCCCTAACCCCAGGTTTGAGAATTCCACTGATTCCTGAATAATGGCATGCGTTCCAATAATAAGATCAATTTTCCCATTTTTAACATTTTCGTAAAGATCACTGCGAGCCGATTTCTTGGTGCTGCTGGAAAGAAAGGCAGTTCTTAATCCGATTTTTTCCGCCAACTGGTGAATATTGAAGTAGTGCTGTTCTGCCAAAAGTTCGGTGGGAGCCATCAGGGCAACCTGACAGTGGTTTTCCACTGCCATGAGCGCAGCCGCAAGGGCTACTACCGTCTTTCCACTTCCCACATCTCCCTGAAGGAGACGATTCATGGGATAGGGTTTTGCCATATCCGCCTGAATCTCATGAATCACCCGTTTTTGTGCACTGGCAAGGGAAAAGGGAAGCAGTTCCTCAAACTTCCTCAAAAAATCATCGCCTACTTGGAAAACAATCCCTTTTTCCAAGTGAATCCCCTTTTTTCTGAGGGCCAACCGGAGCTCAAGAAAAAAGAACTCATCAAAAATTATCCGGCGGTGATAGGGAGAGCGTTCAGAAATGAGGAGTTCAACGTGATCGTCATTTTCCGGGAAGTGAACTCTGCGGAGGGCTAAGGACATATCCACCAGAGTACGTCTTTGACAAATATCCCGGGGGATGCCATCAGGAATGGAATGGGCGTACCCATCCACCACATTTTTCATAATCCGGCGGATGGTTTTTTGATGGAGACCTTCGGTTTCTGAATACTTAGGAACAATCCGTTTAAAATGGAGGGAATCCTGTTTTTCTTCTTCATCAATTATTTCAATATCAGGATGAGAAATCTCTCTTTGAAACCGATAGGCTTCGACTTTTCCGGAAATGATGACTTCTTGTCCCGTTTTAAACCGCTTTTTAAGATAGGTGAGATAAGGCTGATTGAAATTAAACCATTTAGCAATGATGCTCCCGCTTTTGTCTCCCACGATCATTTCAAAAACCTTTCTCCGGTTATAAGAGACCAGACTCATCCCGAGAATTGTTCCTCTTAAAGTTTCTTTTTGCCCCACTTCAGCTTTAGCAATTGGTTTGATGTTTCTCCGGTCTTCATAGTCGCGGGGGATAAAATAAAGGGCATCTTCTACCGTTTCAATTCCTTTTTTTTTCAATAAAGAGGCAATGCGGGGGCCAACCCCCTTAATATACTGGATGGGAGTGGAAAGGATCTTATTCCGCTCGGCTATCAGAGCGCTAATCTCTTCGGCCTCCTTCGGAGAAGGTTTTGAATCTGAAAATCCCCCCAACCCCCCTTTAGCAAAGGGGGGCGTGTTTTCGTATCCCTTGATGTCGTCATGAAACGCAGGTGTTTCGTTTTCGATTCGCTGGAGTATCGTTAATGCTTCTTGAATGATTCGTATTTTGATCGTTTCTTCGAGAAGACTAAAATTCGCAAAACTATTTTTGAGGCCTAAAAACAATTCTCGCTGAATCTCATTAACATTGCAGGTCAGTGCCCGGTCAGTGAGTTGGGAAATCGTACCCTCCAGGTCTTTTACTGCTTCAATTTTCTTAAAATTAGTCCGGGAGATAAATAGAAGAGGACTTTTTATGGAATTGATTATGAAAGGAAGAGTGTCCATGAGAGTTTTAATACTTTGTGTTCTTCAGGTCAAAATCATCTCTGATAAATTTGTTATTCTGTACCCTCAGGAATCGGGAAACTCCACACTCTCAATGGAAAATGATCATTGTTCATTGAGAATTTTACATTGTTATCTCTGGATTCCGGATCACGTCCGGAAGGGCAGTTTAGGTTATAACCCCGATTATCGTCTCTCCTGCCTTAACCCAATCCCCCTCCTTGACTTTTATATCAACCCGAAGGGGAAGGTACACATCCACTCGGGATCCAAATTTTATGAGGCTTATCCGTTCACCCTTTGCCACGTTATCTTCAATTCCTTTCCACAGCACAATTCTTCGGGCAATCAGGCCGGCAATGAGCTTCATGAAAACTCTGATGTTCCTTTTACCTTCACCATTTCCTACAATCCCGATACCAACCTGCTCATTATCTAAGGAAGCTTTTTCTTTAAAGGCAGAGATAAATTTCCCCGGATTGTAGCGGGTATATTTGATGGTTCCTGCAATCGGGGCCCGATTGACATGGACACTGAAGAGGTTCATGAAAATGCTCACCCTGCGGCACTCTTCCTGTAAAAAGGATCCTTCTTTCATCATGCGAATATTAATTATTTTCCCATCAGCCGGGGCAACGATAACATTGGGATCCAGGGGAACATTTCTTTCCGGATCACGGAAAAAGTAGCAACATCCGAAGAACAAAAGCCACTGGATGACACAAAAAAGGATTAAAAAAGCATTGGCCCAGCGGAGGGACGCGAGACTTAACGCAATACAAATGAGCAAAAGACCAATTATGAACGGCAGGCCTTCGCCGCAGAAGAATAAGATCTTCTTATACTCAGTGATAGGAAGGTTCATAAGTGTTCCAAAGCTTCTTCCACTGAATTTACACCCGCAAGTTCAATGCCGGAATCCATGGAAAGCCGGTTGATATTGTTTCGAGGGAGCAAGCAGCGAGAAAACCCCATCTTGGCAGCTTCTTTAATTCTTCTTTCCGCCTGGCTTATGGCCCGCACCTCTCCTGCTAACCCCACCTCTCCAAATACCACTGTTCCTGAATCTATAGGGTGATTCCGAAAACTTGAAGCTAATGCCATCACAATCCCGAGATCCACCGCTGGCTCTTCGATCTTGATACCCCCGGCCACGTTAACAAAAATATCCTGGTTGAGAAAATTTAAATTTGCTCGTTTTTCTAACACGGCCACTAATAACGACACCCGGTTATAATCAACCCCTAAGGAGGTCCTCCTTGGCATTCCGAAATTGGTATAACTTACCAAGGCCTGAAGTTCGATCAGGAGTGGTCTTGACCCCTCCATGCAGGCTACCACTACTGAGCCGGAAACATTAAGCGGCCTTTCGGCCAAAAAAAGCTCTGAAGGGCTGAGTACCTCGTCAAAGCCGGTGTCCTTCATTTCAAATACCCCAATCTCGTTCGTGGAGCCGAACCGATTCTTTACCGACCTTAGGATTCGGTAGGGGTGACCCCGATCGCCCTCAAAATAAAGAACCGTATCTACCATGTGCTCTAAAACCCGCGGTCCCGCAATCGCTCCTTCTTTCGTCACATGGCCGACTAAAAAGATCGGGATACCGGTTTTTTTTGCCAGGAAAATCAACTTGCCCGATGATTCCCGAACCTGGCTTATGGTTCCGGGAGCTGACTGGAGTTCAGAGCTAAAAATGGTCTGAATCGAATCAATCACCACTGCCGAAGGTTTTAGCTCAAGGATGCTTTTGATTATTGTTTCTAACAATGTTTCAGCCTGGACAAAGAGGTTTAGGCTTGAGATTCCCAGGCGGCCCGCCCGAATTTTCGTCTGGCGTATTGATTCTTCCCCGGAAACGTAGAGAACCTTTTTCCCGGAGACTGCCAAGGCATGTAATGACTGAAGGAGTAAGGTTGATTTCCCTATGCCGGGATCACCCCCGATAAGGATCACTGATCCCGGAACAATTCCTCCCCCTAAGACCCGGTCAAATTCCCCAATAGCGGTTAAGACTCGTCCCTCTGAGTCCACTTCAATTTCATCGAGTGACTGAGGGAGTGATTGCTCAAAGGGAATGCCGATGGGGGAATGGGTGGTTTCGGAAGAAGGTGAGACAACCTCTTCCACCAGCGTATTCCACCCGCCACAATCAGGACACTTACCAAGCCATTTGGGACTCTGGTACCCGCAGGATTGGCAGAAAAAAACCGTCTTTACTTTGGCCATCGTATTTCCATTTATATAGGAACTTCGAGATAGTGTGTGACCTTACTATTTTGATAATCAAAAATACTTATCCCGGCTTTGCTCCCTTCCTTGGTTTCTATGAGGGCAACGGTAGGAATCCCATCTCCCTTTGGTAATGCCGGAGAGCCGGGGTTTAAAAAGGCCACATTTTTTTGGTGCTCTAAGCGGGGGATATGGGTATGCCCGGAGATGCAAATGCCAAAATGCCACCGGGAGGCCAGCCTCAAGATCTCTTCATCCGTAAATAAATGACCATGATGGACCAAAAGGTTAAGCCCATTAAAGTGACAGAAAACGTAAGGAGACCGGATGGGAAGGTCCACCACCAATTGATCTACCTCAGAATCACAGTTCCCTTTACAAATAATGAGGGGGATCTTGAACTGGTTTATTTCCTGGGCAAGACTCATGGTATCATACCTCTCGGGCAAGGGATTACGAATTCCATGATAAAAAATGTCACCCGCATGGAGGACGACGTCAACGTCGGAAAATATGCCGGTGGTAATCTCCTGCCAGCATTTAAGCCCGCCGTGAGTATCGCTCATGACTCCGATACGCATAAAGGACTCCTTTCTTTCGCAAATATCGTTTTCTCACGAACATGAACCCGAAAAAGATGGCCATATAATACAGTTCATTATTGATCAAAAAAACTGACAGGTTAGAAGGGTCAGTTAAAAAATAATCAGCAATAGGATGAAAAGGGAAATTGTAATAGTTCGTGGAAAAGGGCCAGAAAAGAGGAACTCCGATGCCATTCATCGGTTCATAATCAAAAGAAAGATAATCCAGCAGGATATGGACGCCAACAAGCGCGGCAGTGAGAGTAAACCCGGGAAGGAATTTTTTATGAAGCACGACTCCCCCCATGCCGGCAATTAATCCCACAACCAAAGGGAAAAAAATGGTGTGCGTAAATAGACGGTGGCCCCACAGCAAATCACCCAAAACCAATCCGATCAAGAAATCGTAGTCCGGAAAGTTTGAAAACAGGATAATGTATGAGGCAGCATAAATCCGGTTTGAGAAAAGGTGTTTGGTTGTGTCAGGGTAGAATAAAAATCCACAAAACGAATGAGACAAAGGAGCAGACATTTACGTCCTCTCCAGCCAGTAGTTGGGTGCCTCTTTGGTAATAATAACATTATGGACGTGACTTTCCTGGAGACCTGAAGGAGTAATTTGAATCAACCTTGCCTTGGTCCTCAGTTCCTCAATGTTTTTGCATCCCACGTACCCCATACCCGCCTTCAGTCCTCCTACCAACTGATAAATGGTCATGGAAATGGGACCGCGATGAGGAACCCTCCCCTCGATACCCTCAGGAACTAATTTGGCCATATCACGTATTTCCTCCTGATAGTAGCGATCTTTACTCCCTTTTTTCATCGCTTCCAATGAGCCCATTCCCCGGTACACTTTATAACTTCTTCCCTGGAAGAGTACTGTTTCACCCGGACTTTCATCAGTTCCGGCAAAAATGGAACCAATCATCACGGAGTGAGCCCCGGCAGCGATAGCTTTGGTTATATCTCCGGAATACTTAATCCCTCCGTCGGCAATAATTGGTACATCATATTTTTCTGCCGCTGCGGAACATTCCATAATCGCGGTAATTTGGGGAACTCCCACTCCCGCAATGATGCGGGTGGTACAAATTGAACCTGGCCCCATCCCGACTTTAACTGCATCCACACCGGCTTTAATCAAGCCCTCAGTTCCCTCGCGGGTGGCAACATTTCCAGCGATAAGATTGCATTTCGGGAAGGTGCTTTTTGTGTCTTTTACTGCCTCGATGACATCATGAGAATAGCCGTGGGCGGTATCAATGACCAGTACATCCACCCCGGCCTGCAAAAGGGCTTCGGTCCTCTCTTCCCGGTCCGGGCCAACTCCAATCGCAGCCCCCACCAATAAACGCCCAAAGGAGTCCTTAGTGGATAAGGGATATTTTTTAAGTTTTTCAATGTCTTTTACGGTAATCAGACCTTTTAAATTGTAATCCTTGTCAACTACCAGGAGTTTTTCAATCCGGTGCTTATGAAGAATTTTTTTCGATTCCTCCAGGGTAATTCCTTCCAAGGCAGTTACCAGATTCTCTGAGGTCATGAGTTGGGAAATAGGCTGGTCAACATTCGTCTCAAAGCGGACGTCCCGATGGGTCAATATGCCCACTAACTTTCCATTCTTGGTAATGGGAACCCCCGAAATTTTATACCGACTCATCATTTCTAAGGCATCATAAAGCTTTTGCTCTGGTTCCATGGTGATCGGGTTAATGATCATTCCGCTCTCTGATTTTTTAACTTTTTCTACCTCCAGTGCCTGCTCCTCAAGGGAATTATTTTTATGAATGATTCCTACCCCTCCTTCTCGGGCCATGGCAATGGCAGTCTCCGACTCAGTCACCGTATCCATGGCCGCGCTGAGAAGAGGAATGTTTAATAAAATATTTCTTGTTAATCGAGTGCTTATATCAATTTCTTTAGGTTTTACTTCAGATTTATCAGGAAGGAGGAGCACATCATCAAAGGTTAGAGCATAGGAATTAACTTTTGTGGTCATCGAATCAATTACCTCCGTTGTAATAGGATTGGTGTATAAAGAGAGAATATATTCTATCAAAAAAAGAATTTCTATTAAATTCTTGAATTAGCTTTTTAAATAATATATAAATTTTTTCAAAGTTCCGCATCCCGCCTTGGGCGGGCGGATGACAAACGTGATAATAGCAACAAAGAGGGGGACACGGCATGGAACAGCCAAAGGTCAAGCATGTGGGAATCATTTTCTCCGGTGGTCCAGCACCGGCTGCTAATGCAGTCATTTCAGCGGCAGTGATGAATTTTATCAATGTGGGGGTTGAAGTGTACGGGTTTATGCAGGGATTTGAATTTCTTGAAGAGTTTGATGAAGCCAGCCCCTTGTCGCCCAATGAGCATTACAAGATACTTGCGTTAGCTGATGTCTCCGGAATCCGCAACCACAAAGCAATCATTATAAAAACCTCCCGGGCCAATCCGGGCAAGGGAATTTCTTCCATTCATGATCTCACCAATCCGGAAAAAAATAGGAAATTAGTGAATGTCTATAAATGGATGGAGCTCTTCGAAATTGACGGCCTCGTCACCGTTGGCGGTGATGATACCCTTAAGACTGCTAATTACCTTTATTTAATGCAGTACCATGTGCCCGATATAAAACCCATGTCTATCGTTCATATTCCTAAAACCATTGACAATGACTACTTAGGCATAGACTGGACCTTTGGGTACACTTCAGCGGCTAACTTTGCCGCCACTGAAATCCGCAACCTGGGGGCTGATGCCACTTCCACCAATAGCTGGTTTATCCTCGAAATCATGGGACGAAAAACCGGATGGCTCACGTATGCTGCCGGCATTGCCGGAGAGGCAACCCGCATGATCAGTGGGGAGGACATTAAAGGAGAATTTAGCCTCGATAAGCTTGTGGATGATCTCGTTATTTTGATGGAAGCACGGGCCAAGGAAGGAAAAAAATACGGTGTGGTCTGTATCAGTGAAGGTTTAGCCGAATTTTTGCCCGATGAGCTGAGGCCAACCCGAAAAGACAAACATGGAAATGTTGTGCTGGGTGATGCTGAGGTGGGAAAAATTATCGCCAACCATCTTGAGCAAAGATACAAAGATCTAAACCCAAAAAACCCGCTTAAGGTTCGGGCTAAACAGATTGGATATGAGACCCGGTGTGCGGAGCCAGCGGCCTTTGATCTGATGCTGGGAAGCCAACTGGGAGTGGGGGCATTTCGTGCAGTGTTTCAAAAAGGGTTATCCGGGGTGATGGTAAGTGTCGAAGATCAAATGCAGATAAAGTATGTTCCCTTTCATGAACTCATTGACCCTAAAACCCTGCTGGCGAAGATTCGATATATTAAAAGAGGCTCTGACTTTTATCAGTTAGCCCGTTCTTTAGAATACCAATTGCCGGAAGACCGGCTTGTGCATACGTAATAACACAGAAGTCAGAATACAGGAGTCAGAATTCAGAATAAAGAAATTTTAATCTTCTGTCTCCTGAATTCTGTATTCTGAAGTTGCAATTAAGGAGGGACTGGGGTTGGAACTCGATAAAAAGCTCGAAGTAATGTTAACAAAGAAGGTGGCGTTAGAACGGTTAAAGATCGAAGACGAAACGATCAGAGCCTGGAAAGAAAAGTTCGAGCAATTACTAAAAAAAGATAATGATTACCGTTCATTAGAGATAAATCTTAAGAAGATACTTCAGACCATGGATAACCGCCTCCGCATTCTCCAATCGGAGATGAAGGAGCTGATTTAGAGCGACTTAATTGTCATTGCGAACGAAGTGAAGCAATCTGGGGATTGCTTCGGGTCTTCGTCCCTCGCAATGACTCGGTTATTAGCCCTGGCGCGCCGCTGCCTCAGTGGGTACTATCTCCAGTTCCACTCTCCGGTTTTGTTGTCTCCCCTCCTCAGTATCATTACTGGCTATGGGAAATTGTTCTCCAAAACCGATCGCAGTGATTCTTAATGCGTCTACCGCTTTGGCAATAAAGAAATTTCTTACCGAATTGGCCCGCCGTTCGGAAAGCTCCTGATTATATACCTCTTTCCCGGTGCTGTCAGTATAGCCTTTCACCGTGATTTTGGTCTCGGGATACCGGTTAAGAACTCCCGCCACCTCAGTTAAGCTCTGGACTGCACCGGGTTTAATAACCGCAGAATCAAAATCAAATAATAAGGCATTTTGCATGGTTGCGATGAGGCGGTCACGCTCCTGTTTTACCTCTAAAGCTTGAACCCTTCGCAACTCTTCCGCCTGCTTATCCAGATAATAGCCTATGCCCCCACCAATTAAGGCGCCAGTAACCGCTCCGATTGCCGCTCCTCCGGCTGCATGGCCCGATTGATGCCCGATGACGGCCCCGATACCTGCTCCAGCCACCGCTCCAATCCCTGCCCCGGTTTTCGTCCTTTTTCTTTCTCCAGCACAGGAAACCAGAAGAAGCGAGCAAAGAGTGATAATAGTGAAAAGACTTGCGAACCGTTTCAGTACCATAGTTACCTCCTCATTAAACAATGAACGATGAACGTTAGACGATGAACAAGGTTTATTGTCCATGGTTCATAGTTCATAGTTCATTATGGATTCCGTGTCAAGCACGGAATGACATTTAGAATTTTATTTCTTAAAAGCCATTTCTATAATGGCAATCTTTTTATATTAGACGTCTGAACTCAAAAAAAGATTCACGTTTTTTTATCCTGAATCACATTTTTTCTACCTCACAGAGGAGAGCCTTAAAAACTGGAAATCCAGAAATGGAATCGCGATTCTTTTCATCAGTCAGGAAGTTAACATTACTCTCCCTCCACCCTTCCGCCTGGATAGGAGATCCTCCTCCTTCATTCACTTCCACTACTCCCGGGAGAATATCCTTGGTTACCCGGGCGGTGAATCGGACTTCACCCCGGATGGTCTTTACTTTCACCTTATCCCCGGTAGCAATATTTCGTGGAACTGCATCATCCGGGTGAATCAGTGCCTCAGCATTGGGCTGCATCTTTAAAAGACCGGGGATATTAAGGTGTTGGCTTCGGAACGTAGATTGAATGCGGGTTCCGGTGGTAAGGGTCAAAGGATAGTCTTTTACCAAAGTTTTATTTTGCGGCCCTTCGCTTACTTCCTCGAAAACCGGAAAAGGATCATAGCCAAAATCTTTAAGCAACGAAGAGGTAATTTCCCACTTTCCCGAGGGAGTAGGAAAACCCGGTTTTCCATCCCGGCGCAGTTTCCCGGAAAGCCATTTCTTTTCTTCTCCTTTGACTTCATAACATCCAAAGAGGGAGCCATCTGCAAGGGAGAGCGGCCCCTCATTAGATTTATGCTTGAGTTCTTCGAAAGTAATGAAAGGGAGATCCCCAATTACATATCGAACCATGTCCTCCTCAGTCTGGGGGTACAGGTGTCCGTACCCCAGCCGTTCGGCTAAGTGTGCAAAGATGAGATAATCATTCTTTGCCTCTCCAATGGGTTCGATAACTTTTCTTCGGTACTGGAGGGCCTGGGGGGGACCAAGCGGGGGGAAGCCACAAAAGGAAATGTTTTCGAAATAGGTGGTAGCGGGAAGGACAATATCCGCATAAAGCGCATCAGCATTGAGGAACCGGTCAACAATAACCTGATGATCGAGGGCTTGCAAAGCCTTAGTATAAAGAGCAGTATTGGGAAAGTTAGTCAAAATGGAGGCGCCTCCAATAAGCAAGAATCGAATCTTGTACGGGTCTTCGTGCAGAACTGAGCGAGGGAATTCCAGGAAATGGCCATTTTTCACCATCTTACAGAAAAAAGGGTATAAATCCATACCAATGGCAGGGACCTCAGTGGGAAACTTTACCTCCGGTTTTTGCAAGGGCGCTGGGATGGGGAACTGGAACCGTTGCCCCCCTTCCACATCCACATGGCCAGTGAGGGCCCAGAGCGTAAGTAAGGCCCGGATACACTGAGCACCAGAATTGGAATACTCCAACCCAGTGTAGGCGATAAAGGCGACCTTTTTGGTGGAGGTAAGTATTTTGCTCAGCTCGAAAAGGGTTTGCTCCGGCACCCGGGTAATCTGCTCCACATACTCGGGTGAAAAACGATTCACATACGCTTCAAGGTCGGAAAAACCTTCACAGAACATTTCTCCAAACCCTCTTTCCACCGTGCCTTTCTTAAAACATTGATGAAGAATGCCATAGATGAGCGCACTGTCCGTGCCTGGTTGAATGGGAATCCACTGGTTAGCAATTTTGGCAGTCTGGGTCCTTAACGGATCAATTACAATCACCTTTGCCCCTCTTTTTTTGGCTGCCTGGAGACGAACCATCCGGGTAAGGGGGGAATCCGTTGCCGGATTAGCTCCCCAGACAAAAATTATCTCGGCATTTTCCAAGTCAGGTTCAAGCATACCCATAGGGAGACCGAAGGTGGCAACCGGAGCTAACACTCCGTAAGAACAATAACAAAGGCTTCCCACGGAAAAGGCATTGGGGGAACCAAGCGGCATAAAGATGGAGTTGCCGGCAGCAAATCCCGCTTCCTTAGGGGTAAACATCTGCCAGAGGGACTGCTCAAAATTTCCTCGGCCAAAAAAGGAGGCAATGCACTGAGGTCCATACTGGCTTTTCAATGTAAGAATTACCCTTGCGATTTCGTCCAAGGCCTGATCCCAGGAAATCTCTTCAAATTCAAGGGTTCCTTTGGGACCTTTTCTTTTTAAGGGTTTTTTAAGCCGGTCCGAAGAATAAATAATCTCCGGAGCATGTCTTCCGCGGACACAGGGAATTCCCTGAGGATGCCCCTTCCAGGGGTGAATCTCCGCAATCCGGTCATTCTCAAAACCAATCTCCACTCCACAGTTACCCGGGCAGATACCACAAATCCCTTTCTCAATTCTTTTTGTCATGCGTTACTCCTTTCAACCTTTCAATTTCCTTTTTCGCTTTTACCAACTCCTCAGTCGTTTTCCTTAACCGATCCGCAAGGATTTCCGCAAAGGTTCGATATAAAATGGTGGAAACCACCGGATGGACATTTTCCATCCCTTCCTTAGGGGGGGTAAATTCTATGGTAAGACAAGTTGTTTCAGCATCAGCAACGATTGATGCGGAGCGGGGGGAAGCGTCAATAATCCTCATTTCCCCAAAAATATCACCTGCTCTTTTAAAAACTCCAATGAGCTGATTTTCCTTCATCAGTTTAACGCTTCCTAAGATAAGAAAATAGATCCAGTTATCCAGGCTACCCTCTTTTATAATGGTGTCGCCTTTTTTAAATGTTCTCAATTCACTTACCTTCACGAACTCTTTAAGCTGAACTTCACCAAACTTACTAAAGATGTTGAGGCCTTTTAATTTTTCTATCAAGTAACTGTCAGAAAATTCAGTCTTCTCCATGGCTGATGCTCCTCTCCAAAAAATAGACGTTAGTTTTTTATGCCAGATTCATAAACAAGATTTAACTTTTCTCTTCTACGGATAGACTCCAAAATCCCGGCAGTGCCGGTCATCATGTTATCCCCCAACGGTGCTCCGTCAATGTATTCCAACCTAACCCCCTGCATAATTTCTTTACGCCGGGGGCCGGTTACCACTATCTTCTCAATCCTATCAAATCCGGGACAAGAGCGAATATACGCCCCATGGCCCCCTTCCGCAATGATGTCCCGGTGATTAAGGTTACCATTTCCAAGATTGATCAACAGTTCTTTCATCCTTTGAGGGGTTACGCTGTTAGTATGGTATTCAAAAAATCCTCCAATTGCTCCCGCACTCAGCACCGCTCCGAGGGTATGGGAATTACCGATATCCACAATGATGAAGTGGGTACATCCCTGCAGGCGGGGATCTAACGAGGCCCCCACAATGGCCGCCATCCCCGTATCCATCATAAACAACTTATGATGAGGAAGCGTGGCGAGAAGGTTTCCGGTGGCCTTCATCCGGGTAAAATATTCGGGTATCTCCTCATAGGCATATAAAAACTGTTCGGGATAAGGGTTCCCCTCAATCCTTTGTTTCATAACCTGGTGACGAAAATCCAGGGCAGTCACCCCCTCAGGACAAACGCCGTGATCCTGAACTGCTCCGGCTACAGAGCTAAACTTCCACTCCAGTCCCAGTTCGCTCAGAAGAGCACGAATCCCGGAAGGAGATAGGTCTCCAAAGGTTAAGTGCTTATTTTTTTTATCTCCTTGTAAAAGCTCCTCTTCCTTCCCGGAAATGATGGTAATTCCTTTTTCCCTTACTTTTTTAAGATCGTCATTTATTGTTTGAGCGGTTTCAACAGTCATATAAACCTTATACGATTGGGCATGGCGAACGAGCGCATTAGAAACCGCCCCTCCTCCCATGATTGTTCCGGTAATGAGTAAGTCTCTTTTTTCGTTTTGAATCATTTGGGCCATTTTTTTGATCGGAGAAACTGCTACCGCCTTATACTGTTCTCCCGTATCCGGAAAATACACAAGAATATCGGTTGTTCCCGCTCCTATATCTATAGTTAAGATTGGGTCCATATTACTGTTCCAGTCAGGGAATAAGATAGTAAAAAGCCTTCACTAAGATCTCATTGACTCTTTGGAGGCTATCTGCGGGTAACCGTCTGGATGTTTCTTTTCATAGGAACTGTTGCATTAAAGTGGATAACTGAAGATAATAATGACGTAAATCCAGCAGGTTGTCAATAAAAGAACTGGGAGGCCACCCAAGAATAAAATTTCTTTTTAACAAGTTCTTTTTATTGACATTATTATTATAATTTCCTACCATCAGCATTCCTTAAAATAACGGTATCATTTCGTCAGAGTAATTATGGTAAAAAGTCATTCCTGCGAAAGCGGGCATACTTATCAGGAGGAATGAGTGTATGAATGCTTATGAAACCAAAGATATTCGGAATGTGGCGATCATAGCCCACTCGGGGGCAGGAAAAACTTCCCTGGGAGAGGCTTTTCTTTTTAACGCAAAGGTAACTGATCGTCTCTGCCGGGTTGACGATGGGAATTCGGTCCTCGACTACGAACCTGAAGAGGTGAAAAGAAAAACCACCATCAGTTCCGCTTTCCATAATTTAAAGTGGAAGAAAAGAATCATCAATATTATTGATACCCCCGGCGATACAAACTTTATTACCGACACGTTAACGTCTCTCAATATCGCTGATAGCGCCACCCTTCTCATTGATGCCGTGGCCGGGGTGGAAATTCAGACGGAAAAAGTCTGGCAAACAACCCAGGAAAAAAGCATCTCCACCCTCATTTTTGTCAATAAGATGGACCGGGAAAGGGCGGATTTTTACACTGCCTTGAAAAGTATCGAGGAGAACCTGGGGGCCAAACTGGTGATCCTTCAGCTCCCCATCGGCAAAGAGACTGATTTTAAAGGTGTCGTGGATTTACTGGGTCAAAAAGCCCTGATATTTGCCCCGGACGGGAGTGGACAGTTCACCAAAGAAGAAATCCCTGCTGACCTGAAAGATCAGGCCAAGAAATATCGGGAAAAATTAATGGAAGCGGTGGCAGAATCAGATGACGCACTCATCGAAAAGTACCTTGAAACCGGAGAGCTTTCTGACGAAGAAATTACCCAGGGGCTTTCGCTTGGGATTTCAAACAACACCTTTACCCCGGTGTTATGTGGGGCCGCTACATTGAATATGGGGGTGCAGCCGCTTTTAGACTTAATTGCCGACTATTTCCCCTCCCCTCAAGATCGGCCTCCGATAACCATCATTAATTCCCAAACCAATGCCGAAGGAACACTGAAAGTAACCTCTGACGGTCCTTTTGCCGGTTTTGTCTTTAAAACAATTAGCGACCCCTACACAGGAAAATTGACCATCTTTAAAATTTACTCGGGAACACTAAACTCCGATACCACAATTTATAATGCCACCCGGAGGGTGAAAGAGAAAATTGGACAACTCTTAAAACTCGAAGGGAAAGGACAAAAACCAATCAATCCGGGCATCGCCGGAGACATCGTGGCGTTAGCCAAGCTAAAGGAAACTACTACGAACGATACCCTTTCTGAAGAAAAAAACACTGTTCTCTTTAAAAAGTTTGAGTATCCCACACCGGCACTTTTTTATGCGATCGCTCCAAAATCGCGGGGGGATGAAGATAAGATAACCGGAGCATTAGCCCGCCTCCATGAGGAAGACCCCACGGTGCAGATCAGTAGAGATGAGCAAACCAAGGAATTCCTTATTTCCGGGATGGGGCAAATCCACCTTGAAGTAATCGTTGAAAAGTTAAAGCGAAAATTTGGAGTAGAAGTAGATCTTAAGACCCCAAAGGTTCCGTATAAAGAAACCATTAAGGGAAAAACCAGAGTTCAGGGGAAATATAAACGACAGTCCGGAGGACGAGGGCAATACGGTGATACCTGGCTTGAAATCGAACCAGTGACCCGAAGTCAGGGATTCGAATTTGTGGACAAGATTGTGGGGGGGGTTATTCCTAAAAATTACATTCCCTCAGTAGAAAAAGGGGTTGTCGAGGCAATGAACGAAGGGGTACTGGCGGGGTATCCGGTGGAGGATATAAGGGTTACCTTAGTAGATGGGTCGTATCATGATGTAGATTCTTCCGACATGGCTTTTAAAATCGCCGCATCCATGGGCTTTAAAAAAGGGTTCATGCAGGCCACCCCCATCCTCCTCGAACCTATTATGAAAATGGAAATTACGGTTCCTGAAGAATGTCAGGGAGACATTATTGGCGATCTCAATAGCCGCCGAGGGAAAGTGTTAGGGATGGATCCTAAGGGGAAGAATCAGGTTGTGCTCGCGCAGGCACCGATGGCCGAAATTCTCGATTATGATCATACGCTCAAATCCATAACCCGAGGCCGGGGCTCCTTTACCATGGAACTGGCCCACTATGAAGAGCTTCCGGCATACTTAAGTGAAAAAATAATCTCCGCGGCCAAGACCGCAAAGGAAGAAGGCTGATGATTCATGCGGGGATCATTACCATCAGTGATAAAGGAAGTCGCGGAGAACGAGAGGATTTGAGTGTTGAGGAAATAAAAAAATTACTCCCCCAACTCCCTGCTGAACTGGTGGCCTATACGGTAATTCCTGATGAAGAAAAAATCATTACTGATACCTTAATTTCCTACGCCGAGAAAAAAATCGAGCTTATTCTTACCTCAGGAGGAACCGGTCTAAGTCCCCGGGATGTAACCCCGGAAGCAACCCAAAAAGCCATTGAAAGAGCGGTTCCTGGCATGGCAGAAGCCATGCGTCTGGAGTCTTTAAAAAAAACACCCTTAGGCATGCTTTCCCGGGGAATAGTGGGAACGAGGGGAACCTCACTCATCATCAACCTTCCTGGAAGCCCTAAGGGGGTTCGGGAAAATCTTACCACCCTTTTGCCCGTTATTCCCCACGCCCTGGATAAACTTAAAGGGGACCCATCCGAATGTGGAGGGACCTAATAAATTCGCAACCGCATTAAAAATGAGATTGCCACGCCCGCCCGTGGCGGGCTCGCAATGACATATTAACTGGGTTTGTCTTAATCGCAGCTACTTCCTTCCGGTAACCTTAAAAGCCGTCTAATCATCTCCTTCATCCTCAGGTGATGCGTTCCCTTCCAGTAAACCCTACCACATTGGGGGCAAGAGAAAAAATCCTGGTGAATCGTCAAGACAAAGGACGGTACTTTAGGTTTCACTTCTTCGGGACTAACGTGAATCAGCATTTGATTGCATCGTAGACAGCGGGTAAAAAACTGCTCCTCAGCTAATTCCAGCTTAAAATGGGTGAAAACCTGGCGAAGCTGTTTACCGGGGGAGTCATCAGTGATTAATAGATATTCCGGGAGACCACGAACCCTTAGCAACTTAGTATCCCGACTAAGAATCACCCTTCCTTCT
>JAZDOO010000075.1:0-2231 GCA_043798555.1 Pseudomonadota bacterium
ATAAATTCTTTTGCAGCCTGTAAATAATCTCTAACTGCACGAGTATCGTAAATATATCCTCTGTAATATCCTGCTATGTGCAAGGCATCGTAAAGCTTTTCAAACTCTCTCAAAAGTTTACCATTATGAACCGCTAAATACTTTTGCAAGGCCCTTCGATATGAATCCACTGACCTTGGTAGCTCTTTCTTCGTTAAACCTTTTTCCATGAGATACTCATTAATAGCCTCTAAAATCGCAAGGTAAGCTATCGCAAAAGCCTCTCTCACAGGCTTGATATCCGTATAGGTATTATCTTCTATAGGAGCGGACTTTAATATTGCCTTTGCATTATTTAGATATCTCAATGCTTCTCTCATTTAATTTAAGTCTACTTAAAAAAAGTAAGGTTGTCAAATTTAATCTTGAGCCAATAGGGTTAAGGAATACCTTCTGCTGTTTCCGGAAGAAAAGAGGCTTGAGCTCTATCGGAGGGGAAAACTGGATAACAAAAATGGGATGTGTCCCTAATTTAAGTATAAGGACAATTTTGTTGCAGCGGCCTCTTTTGGATGTTAAAATTGTATCAATCATAAGGAGGAAGAAATTATGCTCAAATCCGTGGAAGCAATTATCGAAAAGAATGGGGAAGTCCGCCTTCAGGAACCCATCCACCTGAGTTCACCTTGCCGAGCGATAGTCACGATTCTAGATGAGAAATCGGACGTCATCGCGGAGACAGCCCTCCTAAGCGAGGCAGCTCTTTCTGAAGACTGGAACCGTCCGGAGGAGGAGGAAGCATGGTCTCACCTTCAGAAGGTTCGGTAGTGCTCGTCAAATTCCCCTTTTCAGATCTTTCATCGTCCAAGCTTCGTCCTGCAGTGGTCCTTGCCTCTGCTGGTCGAAACGACTGGATACTTTGTCAAGTGACCAGCAATCCCTATGCTGATCCGACAGCCATCCAGATTACCGATGGTAATTTCGAAACAGGCTCCTTACAAAGGGTGAGCTACGCAAGGCCAGCCAAGCTTTTCACCGCCAACAGTTCCTTGATGGAGACTGAAGCTGGCAGGCTCAATGCCATGGCATTCAACAATGTCGTGAATGCAGTTGTGGGCATCCTGCAAAGGGCTTTGAAGGCTAAGTGACTGCTTCTGGAAGAGCCATTTATCAATCCACCCGACGCGAGTTAAGCTGGGTAGAATTTGAACATCAGACCTGTTTTACCTCGTGCGGGTGAGTTCATCGTTTGCCCTCCATAGAAGGGGACAAACAGGAAAATGACAAATGTGAAGATGTGACCCTCCGGCCCCAAGAAAGGGGCCAGGGAAAACTCCCGACCCTTTCTTAAGGTGCCTTTTAAATGGGTGACCCCAATTGGATGACCCAATGATTTAGGGCGACCACAGAGGGTCGCCCCTACGGAGGTCGTAGGGGAGCTCCTCCGTGGGCTCCCCAATCTTTCTTAAGGGGGCAAAGAGAAAATACTATATTACGATTGCCCCAATTGGATTAATTCTTAATTGATGCGGCTAACAATATCATCATTACCAACCACGAAATTACCAACCACAGGCGTTACTTCTTGGTCTCCTTCAATAACTCTGATTTTTTGGCTATAGCTTGTTTCGATTAACCCATTTGGCCCGGCAGAAATAACATAGGCTGCTCTTTGGTATTTTTTACCACCAGTAGTTTCAGCTACAGGTTCACCGAGCCATTGCACCACCACGACATATTTATTCCCCCATGGGTCCTTTTTTAATGAAGGGACATAAGGCCCTTTCCAAGCATTGGTGCCAAGGGTGGGATATTTGGGGGCATTATCGATTATCTGGCCATCGACGGTTTCGACTGTTGCAGTAGTTGCGGTGGGTATCGTTTCCCAGGCCGTAGCACTACCATCAATTGATGGGACGATTCCATCCTTCGTCACGATTATAGGGCTCATATTAGTCACATCGCTAGTCTTAGGTAGAGAACCGGCAGCCGTTGTGTAAAAAGGAGGAACCCCAGTATCCTTCATGAAGTTCACGATCGAGTCCTTAATCGCCTGCACGTCCTGCGTGGCTGCCGTTACCTTAGAAGCTGCAATCTTATCTGCGACCACCGGCATGGCGACCGCCGCCAGCGTGCCCGTTACCGCCACAACCGCGGCCACCTCGAGCAATGTGTAACCCCTTTTTCCAATCCCTCTAAAACCTCTTTTGATTGCTTTTGCCAATCTACTTAACATATTATTTCCCTCCTTT
>JAZDOO010000113.1:0-17257 GCA_043798555.1 Pseudomonadota bacterium
GAAGATTTACGGGTTGCTGAAGAGGCTGAAAAGACGGCTGAAGCCCATGTAAAACTGGCAGAGGACTTATTTCAGGCAGGACAGGTAGTAAAGTCGGATCTTCTTTCTGCCCAGGTGAGGTTGAGTGAAGTGAAAGAGATGGTCATTCAGGCCAAGAATGGGCTTACGATGGGCCGAGCAGCACTCAATAAGGCTATTGGAATTGAACAAAATGAAGCTATCGAGGTACAGGGAACATTAGAATATGAGCCTAAGGACTTAGTGCTTGAAGACCTGATCAACGAGGCTTTACAAAACCGACCTGATCTCCTGGCCCTGGAGAATCAAGTCAAAAATAGTGAGGAAGGCATAAAGATGGCAAAAACCAGTTTTCTGCCATCCTTAAATTTTATGGCTCAGTATGATTTGAATGATAAAAATGATCTATGGAACGCCAGTGGGGAAAGCTGGACAATCTGGGGGATTTTCCATTTTAACCTTTTTGAGGGGCTTAATGGTATCTATAAGGTTAAAGAGGCAAATGAATCGCTGAACCAATTTTCGAGCCAAAGGGAAGCATTAAGGAACGAGATTGAATTTGAGGTGAGAGGGGCCTTCTACCAATTGAGAGACGCAGAAGAGAGAGTGAAAGTAGCGGGCGAAGCTATTAATCATGCACAGGAAAGCTTACGAATTGTAGATGATAGATATAGGGTAGGCCTCTCCACCATGGTGGAGGTATTGGATAATGAGGTTGCTTTAACGAGGGTTAAGAGAAATTACCTCAAGGCAGTTCATGATTGCCGGGTAGCACGGGCAAAGATTGATCTGGTTAAGGGCACTCTTTCAGCAACTCACTAACCACAAACATTCCAAAATTAGAAGGAAGGGGAAATGAGGATTACTAAGACAGCGAAATTTGCCATATGGACTATGGTGATCATTTTTGTAGGTTGTGGTAAGGGTGGAGAAGAAACAAAGAGTCCTCCCAAGGTAACTATTGACCCTGCTGCCATTGAGAAGATCTCACCAGTTATGGTGGATGATCTGTATCGCAGCGTAGGTACAGTAAAGTCCAGGACTACAACGCAGCTTTCGAGTAAAGTAATGGGATATGTGCAGGAAGTAAAGGTGAAAGAAGGTGATGAGGTTCAAAAGGGAGATCTACTGATTGTCCTGAGAAGCAGCGAGCTGGAATCTCGTCTCGAAGGGGCAAGGAATTCCATTGCGGAAATCGAAAGAAACCTGTCCGAAGCGGAGGCAGCAAAGGAGGAAGCACAGGCGCACTTGGCATTAGCGGAGGTTACCTATCAGAGGTTTAAAGAGCTTTTAGATAAACAGTCGGTATCTACCCAGGAATTTGATGAAGTTAATGCCAAATATAAAGTGGCTAAGGCCACAGTGATGAGAGCTGAGGAGACAATCGGTTCGCTTGAGGCAAGGAAAAAACAAGCCCAATCCACGATGGAGGAAGCAGAAACGTATTATGGCTATACTAAGGTCAAAGCTCCTTTTTCCGGCATTATTACCCATAAGAACGTTGACGAGGGAGATTTAGCGGTTCCAGGGAATACCCTTTTAGTAATGGAAGATAATCAGCATTATCAGTTAGAGGCGATAGCGGATGAATCAAAGGTTGAAAAGATAACCATTGGCCAGGAAATTGAAGTATCCTTGGATGCACTGGGAGAAGAGGGAATAATGGGGAAGGTGGTGGAAATTATTCCCCGAATTGATCCAGCCACCAGGACGTTTCAGGTAAAAATAGACCTTCCTTTATCATTAGGAATCAAATCTGGCATGTATGGTAAAGCGTTTTTCCCGATTGGAAAATCATCGCTTCTCCTGGTTCCTAAAACTGCGCTGGTTGAATGCGGACAGCTTTCAACCCTTTTCGTTGTGAATGAAAAGAACCAGGTAGAAAGAAGGTTGGTGAAGGTAGGGAAACCTTATGAGGATCGGGTAGAGATTTTAACTGGGCTTGATCCCGGGGAGTCAGTGATTATACGGGACTTGTGTAAGATAAAAGAAGGGTGCTTGGTGGAGAAAACGCCATGAATGATGAAGGGTTTATCGGGAGGATTATCCGAAGCTTTATTGACTCTAAACTAACCCCTCTCATAATTGCTGGTGCTCTCCTTCTGGGGCTTTTTGCCGTGCTTTCCCTTCCCCGGGAAGAGGAGCCCCAGATCGTGGTCCCCATGATTGATGTCTTTGTTCAGATGCCTGGAGCCTCACCCAAGGAAGTGGAACAGCGCGTTACCTATCCCATGGAAAAATTTCTCTGGGAAATTCCGGGAGTGGAATATATTTATTCTACTTCTATGCCGGGGATGAGCATGGCTATCGTCCGTTTTTATGTGGGCGAGGATGAAGAGAAAAGCATTGTTAAATTCTATAATAAACTTTATTCTCACCTTGACTTGATTCCTCCGGGAGTATCGTTTCCGATCATCAAACCGCGTTATATTGATGATGTCCCTATTCTTTTGCTCACCCTGTGGAGTGATCATTATAACGCCTATACTCTCCGAAGAGTTGCAAAACAGCTTGAAGAAGAGATAAAAAACATCAATGATGTCTCACTAACCGAGGTCATTGGAGGAGAGCGAAGGCAACTCAGGGTGATCCTTAATACTGCCCGTCTGAAGGCCTACCATATTCCTATTTCCCGGATGGTCTCTTTTATCCAGGGAGCAAATCAATCTTTAGAGGTGGGAACGGTATCGCGCGATAACCGGGAATTCCTGGTGGAAGTTAGTGGTTTTATTAAGGATGCCGAGGAGTTAGGAAATATTATTGTAGGTGTTTGGAATGAGCGTCCCGTATATTTGAAAAATGTTGCAACAATTGTTGATGGGCCGGAGGAGCCAGATTCCTACCTTTTTTTCGGAGGTGGACCCAAGGCTGAAGTGAAAGCGATTCATGCCCAGGAGGGCAAACTCTATCAAGCGGTAACCATCTCTGTCGCCAAGAGAAAGGGTAAAAATGCTACCATTGTGGCAGAAAAAGTGCTTCACAAAGTCGAAGCCTTAAAGGATACCCTCATTCCTTCTAAGGTAAACGTGACAGTGACCCGAAACTACGGAGAGACCGCTAAAGAAAAATCGAATGAACTCTTGAAACACCTGTTCATTGCTACCATCTCGGTGACGATACTCATCGGACTTTTTTTGGGCTTTTGGGCTTCCCTTATCGTCTTTGTCGCCATCCCCACTACCTTGGCTTTGACCCTTTTTATTTACTATTTTTTTGGCTATACCTTGAACCGGGTGACCCTCTTTGCCCTGATCTTCTGTATCGGGATATTAGTAGATGACCCTATCGTTGGTGTGGAGAACATCATTCGCCACCTCAGGTTGCCCGAAAGTAAAGGGCGAACCATTATTGATGTCATTGCCGAAGCGGTGCATGAAGTAGGGAGTCCCTTGATACTGGCTACCTTTACGGTCATTGCGGCGATACTTCCTATGGCGTTTGTAAGAGGCTTAATGGGGCCATACATGCGTCCCATTCCGGTGGGCGCCTCGGTGGCCATGCTTTTTTCTATGGCAGTAGCGTTTGTTATTACTCCCTGGACTGCTTACCATGTTCTGGAAAGGAAAGCGTTGTCAGACCGGAAAGAGGGAGAAAAGGAGAACACTTTTACCCACTGGTATCGGGTGATAATGGATAAAATGATACACTTTGCCCGATGGAGATGGACTTTTATCGGATTCACCACCCTGCTTCTCATGGTTATGGTTTCATTTTTTTGGTTTAAAATCGTTAAGGTAAAGATGCTTCCCTTTGATAATAAGAGTGAATTTCAGGTGATCATAGATATGCCTGAGGGTGCAACCTTAGAAAAGACTGCCCAGGTAACTCAGGAGTTAGGTCAGTACCTTTCTACTGTTCCTGAGGTAACTGATTATCAGACTTATGTGGGTATTGCGAGCCCTTTCAATTTTAACGGTCTGGTTCGCCATTATTTCTTACGAAAAGGACCAAATGTGGCGGATATCCAGGTTAATCTTCTTCCTAAAGGACAAAGAAAAACCCAGAGCCATGACATTGCCAAACGGGTAAGACCTCTTCTTACTGCAATTGCCCAAAAACAGGGGGCGAGAATCAAGGTGGCTGAGGTCCCGCCCGGTCCTCCAGTGCTTCAGACCTTGGTAGCAGAAGTTTATGGGCCGGACTATGAGCGGCAAATTGATTTGGCAGAAAAGGTACTTAAGGTTTTTGAAACTACCGAAGGGGTGGTAGATGTAGATTGGTATGTGGAGGATAAGCAGCCCAAGTATCTGCTCAATGTGGACAAGGAAAAGGCCTCTCTTTCGGAAATTAGCACTCAGGAAGTTGTATCTGCTCTGAAAGTTGCCTTAGGAGGTGAAGAGGTAGGATTGGCTCACTTGCCCAAAGAACGAGAGGATGTACCGATCTTCCTTCAACTCCCCAGACCAGAGCGTTCGAGTATTGCGGACTTAAAGGAAATCGGTCTCTCCTCCTTAAAGGGGGGAATGACTCCTCTTTCGGAGCTGGTGAAGGTGACCGAGGGGGCAAGGGAACGAAACATCTATCATAAAAATCTGAAGCCGGTAGTGTATGTTACTGGTGATGTGGCCGGTACTGCAGAAAGCCCGGTTTATGCCATTATGAAGCTCAAAAAAGCCGTTAAAGCGCTTACCATACCTGAAGGGTATGAAATTAAACAGTATTCCACCACACTCCCCTTTCTTACTGACAGGTTTGCCCTTAAATGGGATGGGGAATGGCATATCACGTATGAAGTCTTTAGGGATCTGGGGTTGGCCTTCGGAGCAGTATTAATCATTATCTATATTCTGGTAGTGGGCTGGTTCCGGTCCTTTTCCATTCCCTTAGTGATCATGGCCCCCATCCCTCTGAGCCTCATTGGCATCATTCCAGCGCATGCTTTGATGGGGGCTTTTTTTACCGCTACTTCTATGATCGGATTTATTGCCGGAGCAGGGATCGTGGTGCGCAATTCCATCATCCTGGGAGATTTTATTGAGTTACGCTTAAGACAAGGGATGCCCCTTGACAGAGCTGTGATAGACGCCGGAGCCATAAGGTTTCGTCCCATGTTACTTACCGCCATGGCAGTAGTAGTTGGAGCCTCCGTCATTCTTTTCGATCCTATTTTTCAGGGGTTGGCGATCTCGCTTATGGCCGGCGAAGTGGCCTCTACCTTATTTTCCCGAATGGTAGTACCCATTTTATATTACCTCAACCGGAGGAGGGGGTTAGTCAACAAATCCTGATGAGTTAAAAGTTTTGGGTTTAAAGGTTCAAGTTTAAGGCAGTAGGCAAGAGGCAAAATGTAAGAATAGTTGCATGTTTCAAGTGACAAGTTTCAAAAATAAACTTGCAACCTGCAACTTGTAACTTGCAACTCGAAACATTCGAATTTCCACAGAGGAGGTTATATGCACCTTAATGAATGGTTGAGACTCATTGCGGGTACTTTTGTTTTAATCAGTGTTCTTTTGGGACTCTTTCACAGCCACTACTGGTTTATCTTTACCATCTTTGTAGCCTTAAATTTGATTCAATCCGCTTTTAGTAAGTGGTGTCCCATGATCACCTTTTTAAAGAAGCTGGGTGTTAAGGAGTAAAGCGTAGCAGTGCTATTTAATACCCTTCAATTCCTTTTCTTTTTTGCAATTGTTTATACATTATATCTCTTCCTGAGCCACAAATGGCAAAACCGGATCCTCCTGGTTGCAAGCTATGTCTTTTATGGTGCCTGGGACTGGAGATTCTTATTTTTAATTCTTATCTCCACCCTCCTTGATTATATCTGCGGACTGAAAATCCATGAAGCAAAAGAGAGAAACCGAAAACGGATATTTTTGTTTTTCAGCGTCTTTGGCAATCTTTCGATCTTAGGTTTTTTCAAATACTATAATTTCTTTGTCTCCAACCTCGAGGCCCTCCTAAGCTATTTCGGTCTTCCTCTCCAACCCCAGTTCTTAAACATTATCCTTCCGGTTGGCATCTCTTTTTATACGTTCCAAACCATGAGCTACACGATAGATGTCTATCGCGGGACGATAAAACCAACGAAACAGTTTTTTGACTTTGCTCTTTTTGTTGCTTTTTTCCCTCAGCTGGTTGCGGGACCGATAGAGCGGGCAGGGCATCTTCTCCCCCAAATTCTTTCCCCCAGGAAAATCAACGTAAATACGTTCTATGAGGGCTGTCATCTGATCTTCTGGGGGTTATTCCAAAAGGTCTTTATTGCTGATAACTTAGCCAAAATTGTTGACCCGGTTTTTGCTGCCCCTCCGCCCTATGATGGCATTGAGGTGTTGTGTGCTTCCTATGCTTTTGCCTTCCAAATATTTTGTGATTTTGCCGGATATTCCAACATCGCCAGAGGGCTTGGAAAATGTATGGGTTTTGATATTATGATTAACTTCAACTTGCCTTATTTTGCCCCCAACCCGAGGGAATTTTGGCGAAGGTGGCATATCAGCCTGTCAAGCTGGTTTAGAGATTACCTTTATATTCCCTTAGGGGGCAATAAAGGCGGTGCTTTTAAAACCTACCGGAACGTGGCAATTACCATGCTGTTAGGGGGACTGTGGCACGGTGCTTCGTGGAAATTTGTTGTCTGGGGGGCATACCATGGAGTGCTGCTTATTATGCATAGATTACTAACCCCACTATTTGACAAAGTCTCATTGACCAAAAGCGCCTCTATAAAGCAACTATGGTTTTTAATAAAGGTTATCGTGTTTTTTCACCTCATCTGTTTAGGATGGTTACTTTTCAGGGCCCACTCTATTACCCAGGTCGGTTACCTCTTGCAGGGATTACTGTTTAATTTTGATGTTGGTTTTAGCCCTGCTTTAGGAGGCTATGTTATAAAACTCATCTTTTTTACGTGGGTTTTGATCCTCATTCAGTGTGCCCAGGTTATTAAAAAGGAACCCCTTGTTATCCCCACGTCCAATTTTTTAATCAAAGCAGTGTTTTATGCAGTGTGTTATTATTTAATTATAGTATATGGGGTTACCGGTGGAGAGGAGTTTATCTATTTTCAATTTTAAGCAACTCCCCATTGCTTTCTTAGGAAGCATTGTCCTCTTTTTTATCATTCAGTCCATGGTGGAGAAAAGCGAAACCTTCTGGCGGTTCTGTTATTTTTTCAGTGATCCTTTGGTAGATGACGCGATTCGATTAGAGGCCCAGCTAAGGACTATATCCCCAGGTGATGAGCAGAAAATAATATTCCTCACCGGGTCAAGCCAAACCAGGGAGGATTTTGATGTTGATTACTTAAACCGGGAATTTAAAAAAGCTCACACCACATTTTATAGCCTCGGAGTATCTGGCAATGCGAGCCCCATTGAAATGTTCATGCTGAAAGAGAAACTATTAGCCAGAAAGCCGGAGGTACTTATTTATGTTCCCTTTGTAGGCACCTTTTATTCCAGTTATGATTTTCGGAAAATGAAGTATTATTTCAACCCGGTAATTCTTCCGTATATGGTGAAATACGTAGGGATAAAGAATATCCTTACTCATCCGCACCTTAGAACTTATTTTATTGATTCTTTCTTAGGAAGGGCTACCATTTTTTATCAATATCGGGAATCTATTGGACGAATCCTTTTAAGGGCGATGAGGCACTATACCCATATCGAAAGGCAAGGAGCACCGGAACGTTACGCATATAAAACGAATAAGCCCAGGGCATATTTTGAAAGGGAAATAAAAAAGGCCAGAGAAAGCAAATACCGGCCTACTCCCTACACGGCGTTAAGCAAATCGCTCTTTATTTTATTTGCCAAACACGTTATTGCTCAAGGGGTGAAACTAATAGTGGTAACCGGGCCAGTTCATCCTTTAATCAAAATGTGCTATAAAAGAGAGATTGATGCAGACTATGAACATTTTCTTTCTGGGCAAGCGCATAACCTTGGGTTTGTCTATTTGCCGGAGAGTCAGTTACCATCCTTTAAGGAAGAAGAGTTTGTTGACTTCACCCACTTAAATGCATCAGGAAGAAAGAGATTTTCAAGATTTATCAAGAGCTATTTATCGCAAGGGAATAACCCCTCTTCATGACGGGAGGAAGGATGCCGCTCACCAGGAAAGTAGCATTTATCAACTTATCAAACCGCAGCGTTGAAGTAAGTAGCATTCCGTTGGTACTGAGGAGGAATTTTTTAGGGGGGAGGGGGCTGAACATGTACTATTTGCTGAAAATGAGTAAAAAGGGTATTGACCCTTTTGACGCTGAAAATCCCCTTATTTTGGGAGCAGGGTTACTTACGGGTACTTTTGGTGGAAGAATGAATGTTTCCGGAAAATCTCCGGAAAGTGGTTACCTTGGGGATTCAAACGTAGGGGGGTATTTTGGAGCCGCGTTATCGGATACCGGGTACAGTCACGTAGTGATTACGGGGAGAAGCGAAGAGCCAGTGTATTTATATATCGAAAATGAAAAAATCTCTTTTATTGATGCTTCCCACCTCTGGGGCGCCATAACCTGGGATACCCAGCAAGCAATTCGAAAGGAATTACATGACGAAAAGATTAAAATCCTCTGCATTGGGCCAGCGGGGGAACATTTGGTTAGGTTTTCTTGCATTATAACCGGACTAAAGAACGCTGCAGGAAGAACCGGGTTAGGGGCCTTAATGGGTTCCAAGAACTTAAAAGCAGTGGCGGTGAGAGGAAATAAAGGGTACGCTATCAAAGAACCGAAAAAATACATCGAGCTTTTAAGAGAAACCAATAAAAAAGCTACTGAAACCGGCTGGGGAGAGGCATTAGGATTTTTGGGAACCCCATTACTCTTTAAAAATGCCAATGCCCGGGGATTTTCCAGTTATAAATATCACCAGTTGACCAGCGTGGGCGAGGCCGGGCAAGACCTGTATGCTGAAAACTTGGTCGAAAAGTACTCGCGGGGAATGGTTTCGTGCTACGGATGCCCCATTCACTGCCGGCACCGATATGAAGTAAAGGAAGGGAGATTTGCAGGTATCAAAGGAGAAGGGCCAGAGTATGCAAGTATAACCTCCTTAGGGCCAACCTTGGGAAACTTAAACTTAGCGTCAGTCATCTATTTATCTGAGCTATGCAATAAGTACGGCATTGATGTCATATCCGGCGGAAATTACTTAGGATACTTTTTTACCCTCTATGAGAAGGGAATTATTTCAAAGCGTGAAGTTGGCTATGAGCTAACCTGGGGAGATCATGGGGCCATCGAAAGACTGTTAATGGATACCATTTACCGGAGAAACTTTGGAGATATTGTCGCCGAGGGAAGTTTTGCCTATAGAAAACTTAAGCCCGAAGCAAAAAAATACCTTCTGGCAATTAAAAATGTGTCTCTCGAACAAACAGATGAAAGGCCAGTAAAAGCTTTTGCCTTGGGGTTGGGGGTAGCCACGCGGGGGACGTGCCACATGAGAAGCAGGGCCTCCGTGGACGTGGTTAACTATCCCAGGAGGTTATTGCATGAGTTTTATGGAGCTGATGTGGGAAATGACTTTAGAGATTACCAGGGAAAAGCGAGAATGGTATGGTGGCATGAGATCTTTAATGCCTTGGTTGATTCAGTGGGAATCTGTAGATTTGCAGGAGTTTTTAGCAGTATTAATGCCATCGGGTATCTTGATATTAGTAAGCTTTTACATTCCGCACTTGGCCTTCACTTTAGTGATAAAGCTCTTTCCCTAATTGGAGAGCGAGTGTATACCACGGAGCGATTATTTATAACCGCTGAAGGCATTTCCAGAAAAGACGATTACCTGCCTGACTTGTATTATGATACTCCCATCTCTGACGGGCCGGCTAAAGGAGAGTATATTGACCGGGAAAAATATGAAGCTCTGCTGGATGAATACTATAGGCTTCATGGATGGGATAAAAATGGCATCCCGACTAAGAAAACGCTTGATAATTTAGCAATAAAAGCATTATTAAATGGAGTAGCGGATGAGGATCAAAGTAAATAAAATGAGCTGTACCGGATGCCTGCTTTGTGAAATTACGTGCTCTCTTTTGAATACCGGGATGATTCAGCGCGAAGCGTCTGCCATTCAGGTTAGCCTGGGCGATTTGAGTGACAGTATTCATGAACCTCTGGTTTGTAGGCAGTGTAAAAAGATGGTATGCTTACGATCAGAAGGAAAAGGTTTTGACAGAAGAGAGAAAAGTAAATTTTATTGGGAGCATCAGAACCGGGTGGAAGATTGTCCATTTCATGCCATTTTTATTTATAACGGGAAAGTGAGCCATTGTAATTTATGCGGGGGTGATCCTGAATGTATTAAAAGTTGTCCCACTGACGCTCTGGAAATAGAAGAGTGATTTTCTCAAAAGCAAGGAGGAAAAAACCATGATGGGGAAATTAATTAGAATGGAAAGGATACTAAACCGGAATACCGGAAAAACGGTGATTGTGCCCCTGGACCATGGCGTAACGGTAGGGCCGATAAAAGGTTTAATTGATCTGGGAAAGACGGTTGATTTGGTTGCTGAGGGCGGTGCGAATGCAGTTTTGGGACATTTGGGGCTCCCTTTACATGGGCACAGAGGCACTGGAAAGGATATTGGGTTGATTTTACATCTCTCAGCATCAACAGCTCTTGGCCCTGATCCGAACCGTAAAGTGCTGGTCAATAGTGTTCACCTGGCGTTAAAGATGGGAGCTGATGCAGTATCAGTGCATATAAATGTAGGCGCTGATGATGAGGCCAAAATGCTCGAAGATTTGGGTAAAATTGCGGTTGAATGTATGGAGTGGGGTATGCCCCTTCTCGCCATGATGTATCCCCGGGGAGCAAAAATTAAGGATGAGCAGGGGGTTGAAGTGGTAAAACATGCTGCCCGGGTGGGGGCGGAATTAGGTGCGGATATTATCAAATGCCCTTACACTGGCAGTGCGGAAACGTTTAAGGAAGTAGTGGATGGCTGCCTGGTCCCAGTGGTTATTGCCGGAGGTTCCAAGATGAGTGACGAAGAAACCTTGAAGATGATTGAAGGCGCAATGCAAGCAGGGGCAGCGGGAATCTCGATCGGAAGAAACGCTTTCCAACATGAAAACCCCATCAATTTTGTAAGAGCTGCCTCGGCCATGGTGCATGAGCGGGTTTCATTCGAAGATGCCTTGAAGATTATTAAAGGGTGATCATGGTATCGGTTTGTTCGAGCTTTTCTGCAAACCGGGCATTCTGGATCTCGAAGGCAGTGGTGAGTTCTTCCAGTTCATAGAAAAGCTGGTCAATCGCTGACTGAGAGCGATGGATGGATTGTGAGAGTTCTATTATCCTTTTACTCTGTTGTGCCTGTAATGCTTCAAGCAGTGACCGGTTCAGTTGGTTAAGTTCCTTTTCGTGCGATTCAATATCATTTTCCACGCGGGTAATCCGTTGCTCGAGCGGTTTCAGGATTTTTGCTCGTTCGGTAATAATCTCGGAGCGACGACGTCTTAGTTCTTTTTTCCTTAGCCTGAGGCGGGCCTCATCCTCACTTGTCTTTTTCTGATCCGGTTCCAGAATCTCTTCTTCATCCTCCCAGCCGCCGTTTTCCAGGAACTGCTGATAACTTCCCTCAAACACGCTTACCCGTTCATTCTGAAAAATGATGAGCCGCTCTGCGAGAGCGTTGAGCAGCATCTCGTTGTGGGTAACCATAATCACTGCACCATCGAAACTGTCAACAGCCGCAAGAAGCGCATCACTCGATTCCATATCCAGATGGTTTGTGGGCTCATCAAGGAGGAGGAGGTTGACGGGGGTTAAAAGGAGCTTACCCAGCATCACTCTGCTTTTTTCTCCGCCGGATAGCACCCCGATTTTTTTCAAAGCCTCATCGCCTTCAAACATCATAGCTCCGCAGATGTTTCGTGCCTGCTGCCGGTCAGCGTCGGTGCTGGAAGCAAGCATCTCCTCCTCTACCGTTCTCGTTTCCATTAGGTTTTGGACATTGGTCTCTTCAAAAAATCCTTTTGCTACTCCAGGGTGGTAGACGATTTCCCCGCTTTGCAAGGAGAGCACCCCGGCCAGAAGTCTAAGAAATGTGGTTTTCCCTTTACCGTTTTTTCCGATCACCCCGACCCGGTCGCGGGCCCTGATGATAACATTAATATCCCTGAGGAGTGGTAACTCGGGATAGTAGGTAAAGGAAAGATTCCGGACTTGCAAAACGTACTTTCCGGGGAAAGGCCTGCTGCGAAAGGAAAAGTCAAGGGCTTCAATCCTCTCCAGTTTTTCTCGCTTCTTTATTTTTTTTAGGGTCTTGATCCTCGACTGCACCAGATTCGCGAGCCTTGCCTTAGCCCGGAAACGGTTTATGAACAGTTCGACCTCTTTCCGGCGTCGCTCATCATTGCTACGATTCTTTTCATGTATTTCTTCCTCCTGGGCAACCTGGGTGTAATACTTTTCAGTATTCCCCTGGATTTTGAGCGCCTTTTTACGGTGGATTCCAATGATATGAGTAACGATCCTATCCATAAAACTCCGGTCGTGGGTGATAAGCATCACTTCATGAGGCCAGTTGAGCAAAAAGCGCTCCACCCAGCGGATCGAGGTGATGTCGAGAAAATTGGTGGGCTCATCCAGGAGCAGAAGGTCCGGTTCGGATACGAGCACCTTGGCGAGATTCAATCGTACCTGGTATCCTCCGGAAAATTCCCGGGGATGCCGCTGGAGGTCTTCGCGGGAAAACCCGAGCCCGGCAAGAATCTTCTCCACCTTCCAGTGATGGTTTCGCTCCGGTTCAGGAAGTCCCTTCATTCCCTCTTTCAGCAACGTATCCTCAGTAAAGTCGAGATGCTGGCGGACGTAGCCGATACAATAGTTTTTCGGAAGGGTAATTGTTCCTGAATCAGGACGTTCCTCGCCCACAATGAGGCGGAAGAGGGTAGTTTTCCCATGTCCGTTTCGTCCCACCAGCCCAACCCGTTCACGGGAATTGATTTTAAAACTCACTTGATCAAAAAGAAGCTGAGCCCCAAAGCTTTTGGTAAGATTGTCTACGCTGATCATAATGCGCTCAGTGAGGAATGTTAGAATAACCGACAGAAATAATGCTCTTTAATTTTGTGGAACACGGTAAACTTTAACTACTTAACCAGCATAACTGGACATTGGGATAAGATTCCCACCTTGTAGCTGATGGTTCCCCAACCTTCGGCAGGATTTTTCAGATTAACTTTGTGGGAATGCATGACGATGAGATCAATCTTATGTTCGGCAGCAAACTTCAGGATCTCCTGAACCCTGTTACCGAAAACAACCTTCCATTCTATTTTCATTCGACGGTTCTGGTAAGGGGTAATCATGCTATCCATATACTTCTGAGCTCGTTTTTCCAGTTTTAAGTAAAAATCCTTGAATTCAGCATAGGTGGTATCGGCAATGGTTTCGACCACATGCAATAAATGCACCTTGCTGTTATCGGATAAAGCAATTGTAACTGCAATATCCAGGGACTTTTTATTCCTTTTCGACAAATCTAACGGCACCAGGATATTTTTAAACATAGATTATACCTCCCAAGAGTTATTAACAAATATAAAGTTGCTCACAATAATAATACGAAAGAACTATCGGAATCTCAACATTTTTTCTCCCCCCGCTCTTCTCTTACCGCTATCAATAGTAACGATGCTCCCACAGCCATGGTTGCGCCAAAAAGAAACGCTATGGATGGGTTAAAGCGATGCCATAATACTCCCATAATGACACTGGCAGGGAGTGCGCCAATACCAATGGCAAAATTAAAGACCCCATAGGCAGTGCCACGGAGTTCAGGATTTACCAAATCGGTGACAAAGGCTCTTTCAGCGCCCTCGGTGAGGCCAAAAAATAATCCGTAAACCGTAAAGAGTGCCCAAATCTGCCACGATTCAGAAGAAAAAGCAAATGCTGCGTAAACCAAGGCATAAATAATCCATCCGGTGATAATGACTCGTTTTCTGCCGATTTTATCGGAGAGGCTCCCTCCGGGCATGGAACTTACGAATTTGACCGCGTGTAAGATCATCCAGAGGACAGGAATGAGTGCCCCCGGTATCCCTAACTGGTTCGCCCGAAGGAGCAAAAAAGCATCACTGGAATTTCCCAGGGTAAATAAGATAATAACAAAAAGGTAATAACGAAAGTTACGGTCAAAACCCCGGAGGCTTAACGATGGAACCGGAGCGGTTCTCTCAGGGGGGATTTCTTTGGTTCCCAATATGAGTATGCTTACACTAAATAAAGCGGGAATTACCGCCAGCCAGAATACCAAACGGTAGTTGTTAGGAGCGAACGCTAATACTGCCATTGCTATCAAAGGACCAACAACCGCCCCGGCATGATCCATGGCGCGGTGAAATCCAAAGGCTTTGCCCCGAAACTCTGGTTCGGTGGAATCCGCAATGAGAGCGTCACGGGGAGCAGTGCGTATTCCTTTGCCAACACGGTCAGTGAACCGGATCAATAAGACATGCCAGCCTACCATTGCCATTGCCATGAGCGGTCTGGAAAGAGCAGAGAGTGAATACCCGGATACTGCAATGGATTTGCGCCTTTGTAATTTGTCCGATAACCAGCCGGAAAAGAGCTTCAGGGTTGCGGCAGTAGATTCGGCAATACCTTCAATCAACCCGAGCAGTTCTGCACTTGCCCCCAGAGTTATGGTGAGGAACAGTGGGAGTATCGGGTAGATCATCTCGCTACTTACGTCATTGAAAAAGCTCACCAACCCTAATACGGCAACGTTTCGCCCTAACCCGGAAAAGAAGCGATTTTTGCTGTGATTGTTTTTCAAGAAGAGAGACCCTCCTCATAACTATTATATGGATTCCGAATCCCGCCTTTGGCGGGCGGAATGACATGAAAATTTAATATACCAGAACCACCATTCTTTTTTCAGCTTTTATTTATTAATTTCGGCATCACTCTTTTACCTTTTTCCCCAATCCCTCAATTCCCAAAGTCCTTGACTTTTTAATGGTTTCTTTGATAATAGAGAATAAAATCGGAAATCATCGTTTGCACTGCTGATGAGCTTATCAGTTCCAGGAAAAAATTTAGGCAGTGATTATCCCACTTTTTTTCCTTCCTCTCCCCCGATTGGGGGATTAAGGTGAGGGGGTAATAAGTGAACGATAAACGACACAATCAAGAACTAATTAACGATATCCTTCAGAGGATTGTGGCTGGCTACTCTCCCAAGAAGGTTATTCTCTTCGGTTCATTTGCCTATGGGGATCCGGATGAAAATAGCGACATTGACTTACTGATCATTAAAGATACTGACAAACGTCCAATGGAAAGGTGGATGGAAGTAAAACGGTTAGTCAGGGATCGCAATCGAACGGTGTCAATCTCTCCTCTGGTTTATACATCTCATGAAATAGAAGAGCGGCTTACTATCAAGGACTTTTTTCTTCAGGAAATATTAGAAAAAGGAAAAGTGCTTTATGGATGAGGAACTGAAAAAACAGGCGCTTGAGTGGTTTGAACGGGGAGACCACGAAATCGAGACAGCTCAGTTGCTTTACGATGAGCATGGCTACACGGACTCCATTGCTTATCACATTCAACAGGCTATCGAAAAGTACCTTAAAGGGTATCTTGTTTTTAAAGGAGAAAAACCTCCGTGGGCTCACGAGCTGGACACCTTGCTCAACCTGGTAGAAAAGTTTGAACCTGATCTTTACCACCCCTTCATTGAACTTTGTGAAAAAGCCACGCGTTACTATATCGAAGACCGGTATCCCCCCGGCCCGCCGGTTGAATATGAACGCGAAGAGATAAAGGCGGACCTTGATCTGGCATGGGAACTCATCCGAGCTATTCGAGGGAAAGCTGAGTTATAACCACAATTATCGCAATGAAAAAGCAATCCCAGGGAATTATTTCATGGCCGAACCCTTAAGGACATTAAACAGGAGCTTTGGGTAATGCCAAAATACAGTATTGATGAGATATTTAAGAGCGCTGAGACCAAGCATAGTCTTGGATTGTTTGATAGAAAGCTCCTTTCCTCAATAGAACTTTATGACAAAAACGGAAAGCCCTACCTTAAATGTTTTGGTTCCGATAAAGAAAGACCAGCCAAGCCCGAAGAAATAGTTCGTCAACTTTTCATAAGAAAACTTTTAGATGATTACAGCTATCCAAAAGAACGCATCCAGGTTGAAAAAGATGTCTGGTTTGGTTCCGGCGTTTCCGATAAACGGGCTGATATTGTGGTACTCCACAAAGACCTTGAACACCCTTACATCATCGTCGAAGTTAAAAAGCCTGATCGCAAAGACGGTATAGAACAACTTCGGTCATACTGCAATGCCGAAGGATCGCCGATGGGTGTCTGGACTAATGGCTCTGAGTTGGTTGTTCTCCATCGTGAGGAGCCAAATGTATTTACTAACATTTCCGATATTCCTACGGTAGATCAATCCCTTCAAGATGTTATCCAGGAGTTGTGGACACTGGAAAAGCTCACCAAAAATAACAAATTAGTAACGGAAAAGCTATCCCTAAGAAAACTTATTGAAGATTTAGAAGACCTCGTTCTTGCCAATGCAGGAGTGGAAGCATTCGACGAGGTCTTCAAGTTGATTTATGCCAAGCATTACGATGAATGGGCCGCTAAAAATATAAGAAGTAGAAAAAACCGAATCCACTTTAGGATCTATGGCGAGTCACCGAGAGGTTGAGGAGATGATTGAAAAAAGTTCGGCTCAATGAGGAAGAATCTAAAAAGCTGGTGTTTGATGTCGAGGATGTTTGCCCCTGGAAATTACTGTTGTGAAAATGGTTAACGTATCAAATCTAAGGAGGTAATACCATTAGCACTACCAATAGCTGTTGAGAAACAGGGAAAATATGGAAAAAAATAGTATTGATAAAATATCTGCCGAATTTGCTGGGATTGTCAGGGCCAAAATGAAAGACCACTTGAAAAAGATCATTTTATTTGGCTCTCATGCCCGGGGCGATTTTACCGAAGGCTCAGATTATGATTTTTTGGTTATTGTTGATGAGAGGAGAAAGATATATGAGGAAATCCTTTTGGATATTGGCAATGAGTTTATGGATAAGTATGAAGTCTTAATTGGAGATATTGTGTGCGATGAAAAAGAATGGGAACGAAAGAAAAGATTTCCCATCGGTTTGAACATATTACAAGAGGGCATTGAATTATGAAGGCGGGCGGTGATAGCGATGTCATCAAGATGATGCTAATAAAATCTCGCCAAAAGCTCAAGACCGCTGAGATAGACTTTGATAACCATCAATATGACGAT
>JAZDOO010000098.1:0-5384 GCA_043798555.1 Pseudomonadota bacterium
GCGGAAGGCGATACCTCATATCGGAAACTCGTGCAGAACACTGGGGGAATCTGGAACCAGGGCGACGCCCTGCGCTACCAGGAAGAGATCCGCTCGGAGTGGGAAAAACCTTCATGTTAGAGAGGTTGCTCGATTCCGTCATCCTAATCGACCACCTCAACGGCGTCCCACGGGCGACTGAATTTCTCCTTGTGCTGAATCCGGCGAAGACGGCCATCTCGGTGATCAGTTATGCCGAGATTCTGACGGGTCTGGATAAGGACGGTGAAAGGAAAGCTGTGCCGTTGCTGAGCAGTTTCGAGATACTGGGGATCGATACCGCCGTGGCCGAGAAAGCCGCTGCGCTCCGGCGGCAGCACGGATGGAAGCTGCCCGACGCCTTTCAGGCCGCCATTGCCATACTCCACGGCGTCAAGTTGTGCACCCGCAACACCAAAGACTTCAATCCGCAGAAACACCCCTTCGTCGAAATCCCCTATTTTCTTTAAATGAAAAAACCAAGGTTTTTAGAGAGCTTTTAGACTTGGGGACGTACATCAAAATATAAATAAGCGCGCAAAAGGAGATAGGAGTCGGGGTTTTTAGACAGGATCAACAGGATGGACAGGATGTTGTTGCCTGCCGGCAAGAGCTTTGAAAAATTTAACGGATTCCGAATAATGACATTTTTATGATGAAAGTCGCTAAATTTCAAGACTCTTATGAAAATCAAAAGTAAGGAATTCATAAAGATTATCAGTATTGACGGAAATGACCGTCTGAGGATTCGAATCAGTACAGAAAAAGGACAAGTTGTAAATATTATGGTGCAATATGAGACCAATATTGCAGGTGCCTGGAGAGAAATTGTCCGTTACGATTGTGCACATGGATTCCTTCATCGAGATGTGATATTACCAAAAGGCAAGACGGAGAAGCAGCCTCTTTCGATAGCAAATTTAAGTGATGCCTTGCAGTATGCGGAACAGGACATCAAGGACCGCTGGCAATGGTATAAGGAAAGGTATATCAGGGGTTTAAGAAAATGAGAAAAGATGAAGTCGTTAAAAAGAATATCGGGTTGGCCTTTGATTTTATTCGTGCAGCCGTCGCAGATCCTCATCTGCTTGATAAAATTCCGGACGGCGCCGAGATAGAATTTCTTGAGACCGATCTGCCCCGGATTGAAACGGAGAAACGGGCGGATATGGAGAAGCCGCCTGTCCTTTTCAAGGTGGAGCGAAACTTTCAGATGATTTGAAGCGGAGGAGATCGTGAACCGAAACAGCGAGCGAATTAAAAAAGAAGCGGATTAGAAGAAGTGAGGGACGTCCATTGGTTTATTGGTTCCACTCTTTAGGTACTTGGGGACGCCCTTTACTTCTGAAGTTTCTTCGATATCTTGAGGAGATTTAATACGTCGGTCAAATTTAGCGTCAAGGCGGCTGAGATGTGTGTTTAAGCGTTGACATTCGTGATGTGCCGCCAGAATATTGCATATCGAAGATTTTTGGGAGGGATAGTTGGAGACTTGGGGACGTTCATCAAAATATAAATAAACACGCAAAAAGAGCCAGGGAGGCATGAGGCGGGAGTAACCGGAAACCATAAACCAGGAGACCTTTGAATTTCTGCCGAATATGTCATTCCGGTGAAAACCGGAATCCAGAAAGTTATTGAAAACACTGGATTCCTGCTTTCGCAGGAATGACGATTTGCCGATTGTCAGGAGAAATGCAAAGCTCTCCTTATGTTAATATACTAATCTTAGGCCTGGCAAAAAGATTAATTGGTAGTATCCTCTCCTGTACCTGTGACTCTGAGCACTTCAGTGACCGTGGTTTCTCCATTAAGCATTTTCCGAATTGCCCCTTCATGGAGGGTAACCATCCCGTCCTTCAGCGCTTCTGCCTTAATCTGATGACTTTCAGCATTGCAACTGATGAGCCTACGGATTTTATCGTTAATTTCCATGACTTCATAAACTCCCAATCGTCCCAGGTACCCAGTCCAACGGCACTTATCACACCCCTCTCCAATTTTAATATTTCCCTTTGCCTCAGGAGGGATATTCAACCCGAGAATCTCTTGTTCTTCTAATGAAAGATCGTGGGGTTTTTCACAGTAGGGACAAATTCGCCGAACCAATCGCTGCGCGATTATACCAACCACGGTGGAATTTATAAGGAAGGGAGGTGCTCCCAAATCCAAAAGACGGGTGATAGAACTGGGCGCATCATTGGTGTGGAGGGTGCTGAAAACCAGATGTCCGGTAAGGGCTGCCTGGATGGCATTCTCCAAGGTCTCAAAGTCCCTGATTTCACCTACCATGATAATATCAGGGTCCTGTCTCAGAATGGTCCGCAGGGCAGATCCAAAAGTAAAGCCGATCTGGGGCTGGATTCCGATCTGATTAAATTCTTCATAAATCATTTCGATCGGGTCCTCAATCGTAACAATATTTACCTCTGGAGAAGCCAGCCGCCGGAGGGCGGAGTAAAGGGTAGTAGTCTTTCCGCTTCCCGTGGGCCCGGTCGCCAGAAAAATGCCATTAGGTTGTTGGATAAAGGATTTGAACAACTCCAATTCCCGGGGAAAAAACCCCAGCTTGCTCAAATCCTGAACCAAAATTTCCGGGTCAAAAATCCTGATCACCACCTTTTCACCAAACGCCACTGGTAAGGTGGAGACCCTGAGTTCAACTTCTCCCCCTTTAAATTCGGTTTTTATTCGCCCATCCTGGGGACGACGTTTTTCAGCGATATTCATCCGGGAAAGCGTTTTAATTCTCGAAACCACCGCACTATGGACCACCCTCGGCATGGTATTCACATTGTGAAGAATACCGTCAATCCTGAATCTCGTTATACTAAGCTCCCTTTTGGGCTCAAGGTGGATATCACTCGCCCTCTGGTCAAAGGCATAATTGAGAAGGTAATCCACGGCATTCACAATGTGTTTGTCGGTTGCGTCGATTTCATGCGACGCTTTAAGCTTTACATATTGTTCAAGATTTCCGAGGTCAATCTGGGGAGCTAATTCCTGAGCAGCAGCGGAAACGGAGAAGCGAAATCCATAAAATTCATTGATTAATTTTACCAGATCACTCCGGGGAGTAAGAACAGGAACGATCTCATATTTTGTGTAGCGCCGCAGATCCTCAATTACTCCCTGATCAAAAGGGTCAGCCATCGCTACTGTCAACCGATTAGCTTCCACAGAAAGTCCGAGGACCAGGTGCTTCTGAGCAAAGGCTTTGGGGAGTAACAGGACTACCGTGCTTGAATCAAGCTCCAGGGGGTCAATTTTTTTGTAAGGAATTCCAAATGTTTTAGCCAAAACTTTAGTTATAAACTCTTCGGTAAGAGTATCTCGGGTTTTGCCATCCACTTTGAAGTTAAAAGAAGCTATTATTTCCACCACCGGAACCTCAATATTGTATCCTCCCCGGATCTGATGGTGAGATAACTCTTTTTTTTTGAGCTGAATCAGTTTTTCCCGCTCTTCAGTCACCTTTTCCCGAACTCTTCGAATCTGGGTTTCGGTTAAGAGCCCTTCGTCAGCTAAAATTTTACAGACTGTGTCAGCGGTCATTGCTTTTGTCATAATAGTGGAAGCAGGAAAAATAAATTTAAAAATATTATATTAATTTAACAGGGAATAAGCCTCTTTGCAATAGGCTTGTAGAAAGTTATAATCAACAAAATAATAAAACCAAATATCTGCCATTGACCAAGTCATGAGGCCAGTGTTCCGCAGAAGAAAAACCAATTGAGGAAATCCAGTGATTATCAGTGCCAGTCGAAGGACCGATATCCCGGCTTTCTACTCCACCTGGTTTATGGACCGGATCCGGGAGGGCAAAGTTTTGGTAAAAAACCCCTTTAATCCCTCCCAGGCAAAACTTGTTAGCCTCCACTCTAAGGATGTGGAGGCAATCGTTTTCTGGACCAGAAACGCCAATCCTCTCCTCAGCCACTTAGAAGAACTTGATCAACGGGGATTTAAGTACATCTTTCTTTACACCATTACCGGGTATGGTTCCCCCCTCGAAAAACATGTACCTTCGCTCACCTCGGCGATAGAAACCTTCAGAGCATTGAGTCGGGAGATTGGGCCGGAACGGTTAATCTGGCGGTTTGATCCCATCATCTACCTTTCAGGGAAAGGAGAGGAGTGGATTACTTCCCTTTTTGAAAAGATTGCTCAGTCGCTCCGCAACGAAACCAAGCGGGTTATCATAAGTTTTTTAGACTTTTACCCTAAGGTAATGAGGAGATTGGCCACATTAGAAGAGATAACCGGCATTAAGGCGGTAGATATTATCAATAGTGAAGATGTTGTCCGGCGAATTGCAACTACCTTATCAGCATTAGCCCGCAAAAATAACCTGGAAATATGCAGTTGTGCCGAAAAGGTTAACCTTGAAGACTTTGGAATTAAACCAGGAAAATGTATTGACGGTGATTGTTTAAACCAGATTTTTGGTTTGCACATTAAAGTGGAAAAAGATAAAAGTCAAAGACCTCAGTGTAGATGCACCACCAGTCAGGACATTGGAGCGTATAATACCTGTCGCCATGGATGCTGGTATTGCTATGCAATAAGCTAAAAGGAGAGTGACGTTAGTGAACGATCTTGCCACTGGTGGAATCAAGGCGGAAAATCAGGCTTTGGAGGAATTGCTTAAAAAATTTGATTTGTAAATCTTTAGCGAGGTTATCAATGATTCCAGCATCAATCTTGATAACCACACAATCATCAGCAGCTAAAATGGTGGCAGTCCTTTTTTGACCGCTAAAGGCTGCCATTTCCCCAAAACAGTTACCCCGTTCGATCCTGGCGATAATCTTCCCTTGTCTTTCTACCTCAACGTATCCCAAAATGACGATGAAAAAATTATTGTCGCTTTCATCCTCTTTAACAATTTTAGCCCCTTTTTTATAGTGAAACCACGTCCCTATTCTTAACACTTCGGTTAGTTCATCCTCCCGAAATTCATTAAAAAAATTAAGAGCTTTCATATACTTTACCCGCTCATCAACTTTTTCAGCATCCAACCTAAACTTTGCTTCCTTCACTGCGCTCTTAAAGTGGAAGATTAACTCCATGGTGCCCCGATACCGATTAACCGGCATTTTCTCTAACGCCCTCATCACCACCTGGCTCACATTCTCCGGAACCGCGGAATTCAATTGGTGAACCGGTACTGGCTCCTCGTTGATCACCTTTCTGATAATCTCCAGTATCGTTTCGCCTTTAAAAGGTTGTTCACCGGTAAGAAGTTCATAAAGGGTAACTCCAAGAGAAAACACATCGGTCTGTTTGGTTGCCTTTCCAACTTCGAGAAGTTCCGGAGCCATGTAAGCAGGTGAACCAATAATGCCCATACCATCTGAGAAGTC
>JAZDOO010000100.1:0-27641 GCA_043798555.1 Pseudomonadota bacterium
CTCAGATGGGGCACTCGTCAATTCAAGTAACGATGGACGTTTACGGGCACTTGATGGAGAGCGTGAACCGGGAAGCGGCTTCCAGACTGGAAGAGCGGGTTTTTGAAAATCAGACCTCGAAGACCAGCGACATTTTGGAGACTTTTTCTGAAGAGGAGAATCGAAAATCCTTGTAAGTCCTTGAAATTATTAATGCCGAGGACCAGAATCGAACTGGTGACACACGGATTTTCAGTCCGTTGCTCTACCGACTGAGCTACCTCGGCATTTATTTGTTGTTGGATTAACTAATATGAGTTATAAATAAAAAAATTTTCTTACTCTATTTTGAAAATTAATGCAATAAAAATTTTTATAAATTTTTTCTAAGGAGTTTAATACTTATAGCATTAGGTTATTTTCGGTATAATCCCAGCTCATGTTCCAGTTCATTCTTCGTAAACTTTTTTTCTTTATTTTGGTGAACATGGTTGTTGATATTTCTTACGTCTTATTTAACCCTCGAATCCGAATTCAAGGTTTCAGGTCAAAGGAGGGATAAAAGGGTATGTCTAAACTCGCATTTAACATCCTGGGTGATTTATTAAGAGATTATATGGATCCCTCCTTAAGGTTTTGATATCTGTGGAATACGGAGAGCGGTAGAGGTACTCTTTCCCTTGCAAATGAGGGTATTTTGTGTTCAATTAAAAATAACTAATGTTAATGAGGTGCTTATACACCATGAATGCCACGGTTCATGAGAAAATAAACCTTATTTCCCAATGGATAGTGGAACATAAGAAGATTGTTGTTTTTACCGGAGCAGGGGTGAGCACGGAATCGGGTATTCCTGATTTTCGGAGTCCGGGAGGGATTTGGGAGCGTTTTGATCCGAATGAGTTTCTTTTTGATAATTTTTTGGCCAGTGAAAGAATACGAGAGAAGTATTGGAAATTTCACACTGAAATCTATTATACTATCAGTAGGGCGAACCCAAACGCTGCGCATGCGGCCTGTGTAGCATTAGATCAAAGGGGCAAGCTTGACTGTGTTATTACCCAGAATATTGATAATCTCCACCAAAAAGCAGGGCTTCTAATGGAAAAGGTTATTGAATTGCATGGTAATGCTCTTAGGGTGCATTGCCTAAGCTGTGGGAAGGAGTACGACCGAAAGATGATTCAAGCGAGAGTGGAAGGTGGAGATGCTGCTCCGCGTTGTGACGATTGCGGAGGTATCCTTAAGCCAGCGACTATTGCCTTTGGGCAACCAATGCCGTTTAAAGAGACGAGAGAAGCTGAGACTCGGTCGAGAAATGCGGAGGTTTTTTTAGCAATTGGCTCCTCCCTCGTTGTTTATCCCGCTGCCTATATGCCCCTCTATGCAAAACAAGGAGGGGCCAAGCTTGCTATTATAAACCTTTCTCCTACCTCTTACGATGACCAAGCAGATGTGGTGATTAACGAAAAGGCTGGATTAGTTATGGAGAAGATAATAGATATTTCACCCGGCGGATTGTAATTCGTTTTGCAAGCGAGGGAAAGAAGGATGGCATGCTTTAAGGTTGCAATTAAAGCGTAAGCCAATGATCAGGGAGAAAACCAAAACCATATTATATTTGATTTTTTTGAATTTTTTTATTGACATTTAATTATAAATAATAAAAAATTAAGGCTTTAACGAAATTTTACAAACTCTTTTCGAAGGTGGTGAAAATGAATGCCGGGTATTGTAGTAAATGAACACGAACCATTTGAAATTGCCCTGAGGCGCTTTAAAAAACAATGTGAAAAATCAGGGATCATTTCTGAAATTAGAAAGCGCCAATTCTATGAAAAACCAAGTGTACAAAGAAAGAAGAAGATATTAGCCGCTAAAAAACGTTCACAAAAATTTTCAGGTAAGCAAAGTTATTATTAAAACTCGTCGGTCATTACAGATTCTTTCCTTGAATTCCTCTAAGGTGATAGACGTTAGTTTATTATTTAACCAACATCCCCGTTTCCTCTTGGGATAAGGATCTTGGCACCCTTTTTCCCTAAAGAAAAATTATTAGAAATAAGAAATCGGGCTAACATCGTTGATGTCGTATCCGATTATGTAACCTTAAAGAAAGCCGGTAAAAATTACCAGGCTCTTTGTCCCTTCCACTCGGAAAATACCCCATCGTTTATCGTTAATGAGGAAAAGCAGCTGTTTTATTGTTTTGGGTGCCAAAAAGGTGGTGATGCTATTACTTTTCTGCAAGAGATCAATACGATTTCTTTTCATGAGGCAGTTACCTTACTGGCCGGGAAGTATGGAATATCATTACCTCTTTCTCCTTATAAACAAGGTGATGATAAGACGGAGAGCCTCATTGCCATTAACGAGAAGGTAGCGGCTTATTATCATCGCATGTTAGTCGAAAGGTCTGAAGGGGAGATTGGCCGACAGTATTTAAAGAAGCGGGGTATTGATGACAGAGTGTGGGAAACTTTTAAGTTAGGTTACGCTCCTGAGCAGTGGGAAGGACTGACGCAGTTTTTATCGTTAGAAAAAATTCCCTTAGCGTTAGCTCAACCTCTTGGTTTGATTGCTTCCAAAAAGAGTGGGGGATTTTTTGATTGTTTTCGAGGGCGGATCATTTTCCCTATTTTCAATGTAAATAGCAACGTCATTGGCTTCGGAGGCCGGGCAATCACCGGGGGGACTCCTAAATATTTAAACTCTTCTGATTCAATAATTTACAAGAAAAGTTTTAGTCTTTTTGGGCTACCCTTAACGCGAGATGCTATTCGACATGAAGACCGGGTTTTTATTGTAGAAGGGTATTTCGATTTGTTAAGCCTTTATCAATCCGGAGTCTGTTCAGTAGTATCCCCATTGGGAACGGCACTGACGAGTGGTCATATCCAGACCTTAAGACGTTATACCTCAAATTATTATATCGTTTTTGACGCTGATGAGGCGGGTAGTAAAGCGGCCATCCGGAGTTTGGAACTGTTTTTGGATGAAGGCATTTCTCCCCGAGTGGTAATATTACCTCCGGGATTAGACCCTGACGATGTAATTAGGGAATCAGGACCAGAGATTTTTCTTAATCAACTAAAACAAGCCCCCCTCCTTTTAGAATATTATATTGATGAAACGATTAAGAAAAAGGATATTTCCCGTTCTGCCGGAAAAGTTGACGTGCTTAAGACTATAATGCCGGTCATACGTCGCATTGCTCAACCAATAATACAGGATGAATACATTCTGCGACTTTCGGAGAAATTAGGGGTGCGGGAAGATCGCATCCGTAATTTCAGCACATTATCACCTCAGCCAAAACCAGATACTGCTTCTTCTCAAATGGATGAAAATAGGCGCGAAGAATTTCTGCTAACGTTGATGCTCCAGCAACCAGAGACCATCCCAACTGTGTCCAGAGTTCAGGTGATCGATGACTTTGATAATCCGCTTTTCAGGGAAATTGGTAGCGTAATAATAGAAACATTTCAGAATGAAGGGAAATTACACTTGGCAAGTTTAATTGACAAATTCGAAGAAGAACAAAAGCATTTTATTACCGCACTGAGTCTTAAGGAAGAAAATTTTGGGAGTATTGCCGGGAGCCTGAAGGATTGTATTTGTCAGATCAAGAGAAACAGAATAAGAAAGATGCAATTAAGTTTAACCCAAAAGATAAAGAAAGCTCAAGAGGGTCATGATGAGGTGGAGATTCGGGATCTCCATCGAAAGAAGATCCAATTACTACTTCAAGAAAAAAACTTACCTAATACCATTAGCTCTCTTTTAAACTTATAATGCATGGAGAGAATTGATGGCCAAGAAACCGAAAATTGATAAAGTAAAACAGCTTATTAACTTAGGGAAAGAAAAGGGATTCCTTACGTATGATGAGGTGAACGATATACTTCCGGCAGACATTGTGTCACCTGATCAGATTGATGACTTGATGGGAATGTTCGGAGAAATGGACATCGAAATTGTTGGTGATGTTCACAAGGTCAAAATCTCCGAGAATGAGGTGGCGAAGACTTCTGAGGAAGAAGAAATTGAAGAAAATGAAACCGATGAGAAGACTTCTTTAGATGCTGATTATTATGTATTGTCCGCTGATCCGGTAAGGCTATACCTTAAAGAGATGGGGAGTCACTCTCTTTTAACCAGGGAAGAAGAGGTTAAAATCTCCAAGCGCATTGAAAAGGGTAAACAAGAAATAACTGACGTAGCCCTAAGTACTCCTACGGCATTGAAGGAGCTTTATATTATAGAAGAAAAACTTATTAATAAGAAAATCCCCATTCGAGAGGTTATTAGCGATATAGATGAAGAGAGTTCTGATCAAGAGGAGGGGTTTTACATTCAAAAGGTCTTGGGACTGACAAAAAAGATTCACGAAATTGATGATCAGATCACGCTATTGAAGTCTCAGTTAGAGGCGAGAGGGATTGATGGAAAAAGAGAGAAGTCCGTTAATAATCGAATCGTGCGAAGAAAAGCGCTCATTCTTAAGTATGCCCGGGAGATCCACCTTAATGCAAAGCAAATCGAATGGATTGCTGAAAAGTTAAAGTCATTTAATGTGCAGCTTAAAGCAGTCGAGAAGGAGGGGAAAAGATGGGCAGAATCAGCGAAAGTACCCAAGAAAGACTTTGACAAGATACTGGAAGAAGTGAAAAAGTCCCCTGAAGCGAAAGAAAGTATGGTAGATAAGTGCGGTATCAGTGACGAAAAGGTCAAGCATTTTAAAAAGATCTTACATGACACCATCTATAAACTCACGCGAATAGAACAGGAAGTTGAGCAAACAGCTGAGGATATCAAAAAGACCTGCAAGGCATTATCGCGAGCGGAAATCAAGACCAAATTAGCTAAAGAGGAATTGGTGAGAGCAAATTTGAGATTAGTGGTGAGTCTGGCAAAAAAATACACCAACCGGGGACTGCAATTTTTAGATCTTATTCAGGAGGGTAATATTGGGTTAATAAAGGCAGTGGATAAATTTGAATATCAGAGGGGTTATAAATTCAGCACCTACGCAACTTGGTGGATACGGCAGGCGATCACTCGAGCGATAGCAGATCAGGCGAGAACAATTAGAATTCCGGTTCACATGATTGAAACTATCAATAAATTAATTCGGACTTCTCGACAATTGGTACAGGAAATTGGGAGGGAACCAACCCCTGAAGAGATTGCTCAAAGAATGGATTTACCTCTTGACAAGGTGAGGAAAGTCCTTAAAATCGCAAAGGAGCCCATTTCATTGGAAACACCTATTGGTGAAGAAGAGGATAGCCATTTGGGAGATTTCATTGAGGATAAAAAGATCCTTTCCCCTGGAGAATCAGTAATCAATACAAATCTTTCAGATATTATTCGGAAAGTCTTGGCTACCCTTGCCCCGCGGGAAGAAAAAGTTTTGAGAATGCGATTTGGGATAGGCGAGAAAGCCGATCACACTCTTGAAGAGGTAGGGCAGGATTTTGATGTGACCAGAGAGCGCATACGACAGATAGAGGTTAAGGCGCTTAGAAAACTCCGGCACCCCACTCGCAGTAAAAACTTAAAGAGTTTTATTGAAAGGTAATTCTATAAGTGGGCCCATAGCTCAGCTGGAAGAGCCACCGGCTCATAACCGGTCGGTCCCTGGTTCGAACCCAGGTGGGCCCATTTTTTAATTCACCAAGAAGGTTTATCCCCATAACTACAGTGAGCTACTATTTATTCACTAAGAAAATTTGTAAAACAAAATTCTTCGATTCATTTAAATTGCACTCCTTGAGGGTGCTTTTTTATTTTTTTGTGACATTAATAGAGAAGGTGAGCCGGCCTTGCAGAATCAATTAGAACTTTTAAAACAATTACAGTATATTGATAATACTATTGCAAAAATCGAAAAGAGCACGTTAGAATTTCCTATAAAAATGAAACAGCTTGAAAAAGAATTTGAACGGAGAAAACAAAAGTTAGAAAAAGAAAAAGCCGCCCTGGAAGAGATACAGGGAGAAAGACGGAAAAAAGAACAGAGGTTAAGGTTGGAAACTGAACGAATGCAGAAATCTCAGGATAAGCTCCTTTTAGTAAAAACCAATAAGGAATACCAGGCAGTGTTAAAGGAAATTGATGATGTTAAGCAAACTAATAGTGACTTAGAGACTGAGATTCTCATTCATATGGAGACCACTGATAAACTTGCCCAGGAAATAAAAGAGCAGGAAATTCACTATCGAACATGGTTAAAAGAATTCGAACGGCAAACAATGATCTTACAGTCGGAAGTCGAAAAATCTGGTGAGGAATTAGAAAATCAGCGAAGACTTCGTATGGAAGTAGTTGGAAAAATTGATCCTGATGTGATTAAACGATATGAAATGTTAAGAGAAAAACGCCAGGGGTTAGCAGTAGTTTCAATCCGAGATGGACTATGCCAGGGATGTAACATGAACATTCCTCCCCAGAAATTTTTAGAGATCCGCAAAAATGACAACACCATTATGGATTGTCCTTTCTGTAGCCGCATATTATATTTTGACGAGAATATGCCATGATCTTGTTACATTTTGTGAATGATACGGTACCAAATTGCTAAAGCAGGCGAAATGGTCGCTTGTTCCGATAAAAATATCGGGATGAGAGGAAAGTCCGAGCTCCGCAGGACAGGGTGCTGGGTAACTCCCAGTCCCGGTGACGGGAAGGAAAGTGCCACAGAAAATAGACCGCCTCTGTTGATAAGATCGTAATCGATCTTAAGGGGTAAGGGTGAAACGGTGAGGTAAGAGCTCACCAGTCTCGATGGTGACATCGAGAGCTTGGTAAACCCCACCCGGAGCAAGACCAAATAGGGGAGCGTAAGTAAGGTGGTCCGCCTGTAGCTCCCGGGTAGGTCGCTAGAAGTGCCAGGTAACTGGTACTCCAGATGAATGACCATTGCCCTGGATGTAAAAAACAGGGAACAGAACTCGGCTTACGGTCTGCTTTAGCAAATTAAAAACAGAAATCAGAAGCCAGAAGACAAGAACCAGAATAATTTTGTTTCTCTTATCTAAAAATCTATTCTGAATCCTGACTCCTGGCTTCTAAATTTAAAACACATCAAGGATGACGATGTTAGATTTAAAGTTTATCAGAGAAAATCTTGAGTTTGCGAAGGAAAAGATTTCTCAGCGAAATCAAACGATTGATTTTGACTACCTAATGCAGCTGGACGAGAAAAGGAGAGACGTCATCCAGGAGGTAGAGGCGCTTCGGTATGAACGAAACGTTGTATCTGAAAACATTGCGAAATTAATGAAGGAAAAAAAAGATGCACGCACAGAAGTCACCAGGATGAAGACCGTTTCTCAGAGGATCAAAGAGCTTGACCTTCAAAAGGTGGACCTTGAAGAAAAGATCCAAAACTTTCTTCTCCTGATTCCCAATATTCCGCATGAATCTGTAGTAGCCGGAAAAGATGAGTCGGATAATCCTGAAATGAGACGTTGGGGAGAGCCTCATCATTTTGAGTTTGCAGCGCAGCCCCATTGGACCCTCGGGGAGAAGCTTGGAATTTTGGATTTTGAACGAGGAGCCAAGATTGCGGGAGCTCGCTTTACGTTGTTGAAGGGAGCCGGAGCTTTAATGGAGCGAGCCCTCATTAACTTCATGTTGGATCTTCATACCAGGGAGCATCATTATGAAGAAGTGCTTCCTCCATTCCTGGTTAATCGCTTAACTATGACTGGTACAGGACAACTTCCTAAATTTGAAGAAGACCTTTTTCGGACTGTTGACCCCGAGTATTTTCTGATCCCAACCGCGGAAGTCCCAGTGACCAATATTCATCAAGGTGAAATTATTGATGAAGGAAATCTCCCCCTCTATTATACCGCTTCCACCCCATGTTTTCGTAAGGAGGCAGGATCATACGGAAAAGATACGAGAGGGCTTATTCGTCAGCACCAATTCAATAAAGTTGAGTTAGTAAAGTTCACGACGCCAGAAACTTCATACCAAGAGTTGGAGACCTTGTTAGAGGATGCTGAAGACGTGCTTAAAAGACTAAACCTTCATTACCGAGTGGTCAGCCTGTGCACTGGCGATTTGGGCTTTTCCGCAGCAAAAACCTATGATATAGAAGTCTGGCTTCCTGGCCAGGGAGTGTATAAAGAGATTTCATCATGCAGTAACTTTGAGGACTTTCAAGCCCGAAGGGCAAATATTCGTTATCGGCCAGGACCTAAGGGGAAACAAAAATTTGTTCATACGTTGAATGGATCGGGATTAGCAATTGGACGAACCCTGGTTGCTATTCTTGAAAATTATCAGGAGGAAGATGGGAGCGTGCGGGTTCCCGAAGTTCTTCAGCCATATATGGGGGGAATGGAAAAGATCAACATGAGTAATACGTAACCCCCACTATCCGGAAAAGGTTATTTTAATTTTAATGGGTTGATAAATTTCCATTCAGGAAATTCTTTAGGATAGCGTGCTGACAATTTCTTTTGAATAAAACTCTCTACTTCATTTGCAGTAGAAAACTTAAGGATCTCCTCTGTTAATTGCTGGGATTCTCGATAATTGGTAGCCCGAATAATTTTTTTAACTTTTAAGATAGACAAAGCGTTCATGCTCAATTCATCAATCCCAAACCCGATCAGGATAGGGGTATAGAGAGGTTCACCCGCCATTTCTCCACACATATTGACTTTAATACCCGCAGAGTGTGCGACATCCACGATTCTTTTTATCACTCTGAGAACAGCAGGGTGAAAAGGCTTATAAAGGTAAGAAACATGCTCATTCACCCGGTCAATTGCCAAAAGGTATTGAATAAGGTCATTGGTACCGATACTAAAAAAATCAACCTCTTGAGCTAATAAATCGGAAATAATACTTGCCGAAGGAGTTTCAATCATTATTCCCACTTCTATTGATGGGTCAAAGGGAATGCCCTTAGCTTTTAATTCAGCTTTCACTTCGGACATAATTTCCTTTATTTGATACACCTCCTGCATACCTGAGATCATCGGGAAGAGAATTTTAACCTTTCCTAAAGCGCTTGCTCGCAAAATAGCCCTGATTTGGGTTTTAAAAATATCAATCTCCCGGAGACAAAAACGGATAGCCCTCAAACCCAAGGCTGGATTCATTTCTTCTGCCATAGGAACCCGAGAGAGGAATTTATCACCACCAAGGTCAAAGGTTCTGATCGTGGTGGGGTTAGGTGAAATTTTTTCAACTACCTTACGGTAAGTTTGAAAGTGGTCTTCTTCAGTAGGAAGGCTCGTGCGATTAAGATAGAGGAATTCGGTCCGGTAGAGGCCAATTCCCTCGGCGCCGTGATGGAGCACGGAAGGTAACTCTTCAGTTATCTCAATGTTAGCTAAAAGTCTCACGCGATAGCCATCGCGGGTTTCAGCCAACAAAGGTTTAAGCTTAAAGAATTCTTGTTCTAAGGAATTATACTTTTGCTTTTTGGCAAGGTACTCATTAAAAACTTTTGCTGACGGATTGATAATTACTTCTCCGGCAATCCCATCTACTATAATGGTATCCCCGTTTTCAATGTTTTCGGTGATGGTCTCCAACCCAACCACCGCAGGAATCTCCAAAGCCCGGGCCATAATCGCAGTATGGGAAGTCCTCCCCCCAATATCAGTGACAAACCCGAGAACTTTTTCTAAGTCAAGATGGACTGTATCTGCGGGCGAGAGATTATGGGCAGTGATAATTACTTTTTCGTTAACCTTTCCAAACTCAGTTTTTGCATTAGTGACGAGATTCTGGAGAATTCGTTGCCCCACGTAATCAATATCGTTTTTTCTTTCTCTCAGGTATTCGTCCTCAATTTCAGAGAAAACTTTTTGCAAATTTTTAAGAGTGTTTTTCAGGGCCCAGGCAGCATTAATTTTCTCTTTTTGGATATGATTAGTAGTCTCTTCAATGAGTACTTTATCTTCCAACATCATCAAATAGGCGTCAATGATGAAACCCGCCTCCTTATACCCCTTTTTCTGGATTTCGTTTTTCGTTTCCAGAAGTTGATCACGGGTTACCTTGATCGCCTTCAAAAACATCTTAATTTCTTTTTCAATCTCTTTATTGTTTTGCAGTGAATAGGTTGAAATTTCTACTTTTCCTTTTTCAACCGAAAACGCTTTACCTATGACTATCCCGGAAGAGACCCCCACTCCTTTAAGGAGCAAACTGTTTTGTTTCTTGGACTTCATGATAATAAGTTATTTGATGACATCGAATCGTAGGGTTATTAAAATTTTCTTATCATACCCTATAACAATATTAAAATAAAAATGAAACCGTTATTTTTTTCCTGAGGACAATACCTTTTCTGAATGCAGGGCGCTTGCAATTAAGATCGTGAACTCACCTCTCATTTTCACCCCGGCCCACTGTTGTAGTACCCATGAAAGAGGCCCCCGAATGATTTCTTCATAAACTTTAGTAAGTTCTCGCGCGACCACTATCCACCTTTCTCCGCAGATATCCAATACATCTTGGAGCGTCCCCATAATTCGATGAGGGGACTCATATAACATGAGGGTTCGCTCTTCATCCTTTAAACCTTGAATGTATTTTCGACGTTGATTCATCTTCTTAGGTAAGTAGCCTTCAAAAGCAAACCGATCAGAAGGAAGCCCTGAAACACTTAAAGCAGTAATAATTGCTGAAACGCCCGGAATAGGGATGACCGTTATGCCATTCTGGAGCGCTAAATTGACCAAGTAATAACCTGGGTCAGAAATCCCCGGGGTACCCGCATCAGAGACCAGGGCAACCGACTTTCCTGAAAGAAGAACCTTTAATAAATTTTCTCCTTGACGTTTTTTATTATAGTCATGGTAAGAGGTGAGGCGAGCTGGGATACCATAAACGGTCAAAAGGATACGGGTGCGCCGCGTGTCTTCCGCAGCGATGAGGTCAACCTCTTTAAGTATCTTAACTGCACGGAAGGTGATGTCCTCTAAATTACCGATCGGGGTTGCCACGATATAAAGGGTACCGAGGGAGGTGTCCATAATTCGCACAACTTATTCCAACTGGGTTAAAACATCAAAAGCAATGTTAGCTGCCTTTAAAAATGCAGACCGATATAATGGTGTTTTGTATCCTGGTTTCCAATGTAACGAAGAAAGTTCATCGGAAACTACGAGTAAGGCTCCTACCTCTACTCCGTAGAAATTACCTACTTTAAAAAGGGCTGAAAGTTCCATTTCAACCGCAATAGCTTCTTTCTGCTGGAATTTTTTAATCTTCTGCGGGGTCTCCCGGAATGGAGCATCAGTAGTCCAGACCTTTCCGGAAATCCATTTTTGGTTTTGGCTCCCACAGAGCAACTTTAATCGGTGAAGCATCTGGGGACTGGGGCTCACCTTTTTCCCTTTAAGCGGATAATGGGAAGAGGTGCCCTCATCAGGGAACGCTTTTTCAGGAATTACAAAATTTCCGATCCGAAGTTTTTCCGTCAAGGATCCACAAGAACCTAAAGCCATAATTTTATAGGAGCCAAAGGCAATTAACACTTCTAATACCATGCTTGCCAACGGAGCTCCAATAGCAGGGCCGGCGAGGGTGATGTAAGCATCATTAATGTGGACAGTTTGTAATGAGCTAAAATGGAGATTTTGCAAAGAACCAGGAACGATAGAGGCCATTGAACAAACTAATTTCCAATCATACGGTGAAAAGACCACCAAGGATTGAGACTTAACATCCAGTTCATTAAAGATCTTAGTCGGTTGGATAAGCGGCATTTTGTGGAAATATTGTCTTCGAGGTTCCATGTTTTAACCACGTTATTAAAGAAGGGATAATGACTTATAGGTGCTCATTTAGTTTTCGGACGTTTCCATAAAGATGATCTTAATGGGTAATTAAATGGTAAAGGAAAGTAACTTTTTGACAGTAGAAGAAAAAATTGTTAAAATAACAAGAAAAATCATATGGTCACCTATGAATCTCCCTAAGGCAAAAGAGAGTAGTCCCTTAGAAAAAAAACGTATAGTAATCACGCGTCCCAAAAATCAGGCCACTGATTTTATAAAAATGCTAAAAGCTCAGGGGGCAGAACCTATCCTTTTCCCTACGATTCAAATTGTACCGCCTCGAGATTGGAGTGAGCTTGATGAGGCTATTGCTAAACTGGAATTGTATGATACCGTTATTTTTACCAGTGTCAATGGAGTAAATTTTTTTTTCCAAAGGCTCAAAAAAAAGGGGCGAGATTATCACTCGTTACATAACATCAGGATAGGTGCCATAGGTCCACGAACTGCTGAACAAATTGAGCGGTTTCATCTCCCGGTTGACATAATTCCGAATGAATTCCGAGCGGAGTCAATGGTGGATGCTTTAGAAAAGGATGGGATATCCGGGAGACGATTTTTGCTCCCCAGGGCGGAAAAGGCTCGGGAAGTTTTGCCCGAAGAGATTAAGCAAAGGGGGGGATATATTGATGTGGTAACTGCTTATAGGACTTCTAAAGGAGAAGGAAACGTCCAGGAAATAAAAGTATTATTTCAAAAGCGGCTTATTGATGTAGTTACTTTTACCAGCTCCTCTACAGTGAAAAATTTTGTGGATTTGTTATCAGGGGGTACGCTTCCTGACCTTATCAAGGGCTGCGTGGTGGCGAGTATTGGTCCAGTAACTGCAAAAACGGCTGCTTCTCTGGGGATTAAAACCGATATTATGCCGGAAGAGTACACGATTCAAGGACTGACTGAGGCTATGGTTGACTATTTTAAATCATCCCAAGGTGGGTAATCAAATGCAATTTCCTTATTATCGGCCGCGCCGACTGAGAAAAAATGAACCTTTTCGCCAGATGGTGAGAGAGACACAGCTCACGATCAATGATTTAATTTATCCCTTATTTGTAAGGCATGGAAGAGATTTGAAAAATCCAATCCCTTCCATGCCTGGCCAGTTTCAATTTTCAATTGATCAGCTGGTCAAAGAAGTGCGAGAGATCCACCAGTTAGGAATTAAAGCAGTGCTCCTGTTCGGTATTCCTAAGACCAAGGACGAGCTGGGCTCAGAGGCATACCATCGTCACGGAATAATTCAGGAAGCTGTAAGAAGCTTAAAAGATACTCTTCCAGAAGTTATAGTGATTACTGATGTGTGCCTTTGTGAGTATACCAGTCATGGACATTGTGGGGTCGTTAAAGGCAATGATGTTGATAACGATGCGACCCTGGAACTTTTGGCTCATATGGCATCCTCCCATGCCGAAGCCGGAGCCGATATGGTTGCTCCGTCGGACATGATGGATGGGAGAGTGGGAGTCATTAGGAAAAAACTGGATGAAAAGGGGTATCATCTTACTCCGATCATGTCTTACGCAGTAAAATATGCTTCAAGTTTTTACGGGCCGTTCAGGGAAGCTGCAGAATCAACTCCTATCTTTGGAGATCGCAAAACTCATCAGATGGACCCTGGTAATGCCTTGGAGGCACTTCGGGAAGTTTACCTTGACCTTGAAGAAGGGGCAGATATCGTAATGGTTAAACCGGCGCTTCCCTATTTGGATATTATTACTCGAATACGTTCGGAATTTAATGTGCCGATAGCAGCGTACAGTGTGAGTGGAGAGTTTTCGATGGTGAAAGCTGCAGCTCATATGGGTTGGATTGATGGAGAGAAGGTGATGATGGAATGCCTGCTTTCCATTAAAAGGGCAGGGGCAGACCTTATTATAACCTATTTTGCCAAGGAAGCGGCGAGAATTTTAAATGAAACTCAAATGTCAAAGTTCAAATAGTTAGCGTTCGGAATTTAAGTTTTGAACCATGTTTGACATTTGAGTTTTGGCATTTGAATTTACGAGGAGAAGTTCTTTACATATGAACAAAAAGAGCGAAGATAATAAGGGCGTATCTGTTCCTCCTTTGAAGATGATAGCATGGGAGGTAACCAGGAATTGCAATTTGAATTGCATTCATTGTCGGGCATCTGCTTCACTGGGGCCTCACCAGAATGAGTTTTCCTTCGAAGAATGCATGAACTTAATTGATGGGATAGTTTCGTTTAGCTCCCCGGTCATTATTTTAACCGGAGGGGAACCGCTTCTTCGGGAGGATATATTGGAAATTGCTGCCTATGGAAATCGTCGTGGGCTCAGGATGGTAATGGCAGTCAATGGCACTCTGGTTACTTCTGAAAGAGCAGAGCGAATGAAAGAGGCGGGAATTCGCAGGGTCAGTATTAGTATCGATGGAGCAACTCCTGAAAGTCATGATGACTTTCGCCAGGTAAAGGGAGCCTTCTCGGATGCTATAACTGGTATTGAATATCTTAAAAATGCGGGGATAGAATTTCAAGTAAATACCACCATCACCAAAAAGAATCTTCACGAGTTACCCGATATCTATAACTTAGCAGTAAAGCTTGGGGCTGTGGCCCACCATATTTTTGTACTGGTTCCTGTGGGAAGGGGAAAAGCGTTAGAGGAGAAGCTACCCATCGTGCCTGAGGAGTACGAAAAGGTCTTGTATTGGTTTTGGAGACAAGAAGGAAAGACCCCTCTTCAATTAAAAGCGACCTGTGCTCCACAGTATTATCGCATCAGACAGGAAGAGCGTGGTAAAAGCTTACAAGATGTTTTTGATAACTCGTCTGGATTTGATGCTAAAACTCGGGGTTGTTTAGGAGGGGTGGGGTTTTGTTTTATTTCCCATAGAGGAAATGTTTCTCCGTGTGGATATTTGGAGCTCAATTGCGGGAACGTAAGAGAAAATTCGCTCCACTCGATTTGGACTACTTCCCCAGTTTTTCAGGCGCTTAGGGATTTTAAACGCTATGAAGGTAAATGTAAGGTTTGTAAATTTGTGAGGGTATGTGGAGGGTGTCGGGCTCGGGCGTATTATGCCACTGGTAATTACCTTGCTGAGGACCCTTTATGTAATTACCAGCCCCCAGGGGAGAGTTAATTTTGTGTTGACATCAATAAATAGATTTCGTAAAAATAATTAGCACTCGAAAAGAATGAGTGCTAATAATGCGTCCCAAATATCAAAAACAACGTAACGTGCTTAACAATGAAAGAAGTATTAACTAACCGATACAAAGAAATTTTTACTTCCGTCATTCAAGAATACATTTTAACCGCTGAGCCGGTAAGCTCAAGAAAACTCGCTAAAAAATACAATTATAGACTAAGCCCGGCTACTATTCGGAATATAATGGCTGACTTAGAGGAAATAGGCATTCTTTACCAACCCCATACTTCAGCGGGAAGGATACCCACTGAGAAAGGATTCCGATTTTATGTAGATACAATTTTGGAAACCAGGGAGCTTTCTTTACAAAAGAAGGAGGCAATAAAAGAAAAATACCAGAAGGCTTCACGGGAGTTTTCTAATCTTCTGCAAGCGACATCGAGAATCCTTTCGGAATTCTCGCATGGTACCGGATTAGTAATGGCACCAAAGTTTATTGATACCATTTTTCGTCGCATCGAATTTGTTCTTCTTAGGCGCGGGCAAATTTTAGCAATTTTTGTGTCCCAGTCAGGATTAGCACAAAATAAGGTCGTAGAAATTGATGATAAAAGTATATCTCAGGATGATTTGGAAAAATACAGCCGATACCTGAATGAGCTGCTATCAGGATTAACCTTAAGGGAAGTTCGGTTGAAGATATTAGAAGAAATAAAAAAAGAGCAAAATATGTATCATGAATTGCTTTCAAGAGCTCTGACATTGGGACAGTCAGCGCTTGGGCAAAACAGCGAAGTAGAGGTTTATGTTGAAGGACAGACTAATTTGTTTGATTATCCAGAATTCGCTGAGACCGAGAAAATAAAAGCCCTTTTTCGGGCGTTTGAGGAGAAATCAATTTTATTGTATATTTTGGATAAAGCTATGGGAAATGAGGGATTACAGATTTTTATTGGTTCAGAAAGTGAACTTCAGGCGATGGAAGCCTGTAGTTTTATTCTCTCATCTTATTCGCGACATAGTAATGTCTTGGGGGCTTTGGGGGTAGTAGGACCAACTCGAATGAATTACCTTAATATCATTCCTATCGTAGACTATATCGCTCAGTTATTGAGCGATTATTTGGATTAAAGGTATCTTAGGGGGTTAAATGGAAATGGATGAACTGAACAAGAAAGACATTGACGAAGAAGAGAGTACTATAGAGGATTTGGAAGGGGGAAAAAGAGAAAAGCATAACAACGTGGAGCCTTCATACCTTGAACAACCGCTGGTGTCATTAGATCTCATGGACGATGCCGAAGGAAAAGCAACCTCAAGCCATGAGAGGGGAAATTTAGAAAAATTACTTGTGCAAAAAGAAGAAGAGTTGCGGCAAAAACATGACCAATGGTTAAGGGCTCTGGCTGAACATGAAAACTATAAGAAGAGAATGGCCCACGAGAAGGCGAACATTCTGAAATTTGGAAATGAATCTCTTATGCGAGAGCTCTTACCCGTAATAGATAACCTGGAGCTCTCGCTTGAGCATGCTCGGAAAACCAAGAATGTCGATACGCTCATTGAAGGAATTGAGCTGGTTCGCAAGGAATTTCTGAGGAAGTTGGAAAAGTTTGGTTTAAGAGTAATTTCAGCCCAAAGAGAAAAGTTTGATCCTACCAGGCATGAATCTATAGCTCAGATAGAGACCGGTGATTACCCTGAGGATACGGTAGTTGAAGAATTACAAAAAGGATATTTTATCCATGATCGTCTTTTGAGACCCGCTAAAGTAACCCTCGCAAAACCATCTCATGGTATCGGAAAAGAACCTTTAACCTCCGAAGAAACAACTAAGGCTTCCAAAATTACTTAGCAGACATTCACTGTCAGTTCACACCTACAGCACGTATCCCTCAGTTTGTCTTCTTTCCAAATACTCGGGCAATTAGTATACTGATCTCATATAAGGTAAGAAGCGGAATAGTCATCATAAACTGGCTAAACACATCAGGGCCAGGAGTAAGAATCGCTCCTAAAAAAAAGGAGAGGATGATGGCGTATTTCTGAAATTTACAAAGCATTTTATAGTTAACGATTCCCACTTTGGATAAAAAAAAGATAAGAATGGGTACCTCGAAAATAATACCAAACGCTAACAAAAGTTTAGAGGTAAAATTGAAATATTCCCGCATTGAAGGCAACGCATGGATTGAGTTCGACGCAAAACCCATCAAATAATGAAAGGCAGGAGGAAGAACGAAAAAATATCCGAACGAAGCCCCCGCGATGAAAAGGAATGAAGAAATGAGCACAAATGGGGTAAGGTAGTTCTTTTCTTTTTCATAAAGACCAGGGGTAATGAACTCCCAAAGCTGGTAAAGGATAACCGGACTTGCCAAAAATATACCGGAGATAAATGCGGTTTTCAGGTAGGTGATAAAGGCCTCAATAGGATTGGTGAAGATGAGGGAACCCCCCGGAGGCAAAGCGTTGAGGAGAGGTTTTGCTAAAAAATTAAATATTGACTTGGCAAATGCGTAGGAGATCGCGCACCCTATTCCAATTGAGAGGAGACAGATGATAATTCTCTTGCGAAGCTCTTCCAGATGTTCAGTAAAGGGTAGTTTTTCATCGGTCATCTACTATTTTCTCTTTAGCAGTATAATGCTTCTCATCCTCCTCTTCATTTTTTTCACTGCTTAATTTCTCCGGATCATTTTCTTTTGAGGATGTGCGGTTATTAATTGCTTTAATATCAATATCCAGACTGGATCGTAAATCATTGGTGGCCTTTTTAAACTCTCCTACTGCCCTGCCTAAAGCTCGAGCAAGTTCTGGAAGCTTTTTAGGACCAATGACAATAAGTGCAACAATAAAAATTACGAGGAGTTCAAATGGCCCAATGTTAAACATACCAACACCTCAAAGGTAATACAACAATCTTTATAAACTTATTCTTTTTGTTTAGGATGTCAATATATTAATTGGTGGATTGGAATGAGAAAAATTCAGAGCTATTTTCTTCCGCTCAGATATCTCAGGCAAAAGTGTGGGAGAGCTCAACAACTCTTACGACCAATGGTACTGCCCATCTTGAATAACTTTTTGAATATTTTTAGAAATTTCTTGACTTTTCTTCTGAGAGAGTAGTATATATTCTAGAGTGTTGGCGTTGTTTTTTTGTAATCTAATTAATTGTTAAGTAAAGCAGTGACCTATGGCATTAGAAAAATTTGATATCTTAGAAGAAAAGGTCAGTCAGCTTGCAGAAAAGTATACGAAGCTAAAAACCGAAAAAGAAAACATAGCGACGAGCATACAACAGAAGGACAAGAAAGTTTTAGAGTTAGAGGAGATAATCCGCTCCTTAGAAGAGGAAAAAGAAGCAATAAAAACAAGGTTGGATAAAATTATCTCAAACTTAGAGACCATATCCTTTAATTTTTAAGATTTCGAAGAGTGGCATCAGCAATTAAGGTAACTATTTTAGGGAAAGAGTTTTTTTTAAAAAGCGCTGAAGGTGACGAATATATTAATCACGTGGCGGATTATGTAAAACAGAAAATTGAAGCGGTGCAGAAAAGTCACACCATGGATATAATCTCTACGGTGATATTAACCTGCTTAAATATTGCTGATGATTATTTTCAATCAAGCAATGCACGGGAGTCATTGATTGATTCCATTGAGAATCGTTCTTTATCTCTTACAAACATAATTGATTCTCAATTAGAAGAAAATGTTTAATGCCAGAAGAGGGATTATTGATAAGAGGCTGGTGAAATACAGCGTAAAATTACCCATCCACCTCATCAACCGATGAGGTGTTTTAATGTATTATGAGGAGAAAAAGGGATAGAGAAAGGTGAATGAATTTAGAGGATATTGATAGGTAGAACCTTATTCGTCAAGTTTAGATATGATAAAATTTTTTCTAAAGAGTGTAATAAGTGGTTGCTATAGGGTGAGGTTGCAAGAGGGAATATAGTGCTCTTGCTGCAAATCTTACTTTTATTGAATGTAGTGTGCTAATGATATTCGAAGTAAGAGATGTTAAAACTCATGTTGGTTACATTATAAGGACAAAACCACGAACAACCTCTCGAACTCTTTAACGTTTTAAAAAGCTAACCCGTACTTTTCATATCCCGTCAATATTCACCTTCCCATTCAACTCCTTTCCCCTCCCCCCTATTGGGGCAATGTCAAAGATATCTATTTTATTATTAACGTAACTCGCTGAACCTCAGCGGAGGTGAACTAAACGTGAACGTATCTTTTGGGGTCTTTCTCTTGTCAGCCCTTTCTTTAGTGATCGGAGGATTGATTGGTTTTTTTGTCCGGAAAAAATATATTGAATCCAAAATTGGAATCGCAGAAAGTAAAGCTCGCAGTATTATTGAAGGGGCAAAAAAAGAAGCGGAAACAATTAAAAAAGAAATGTTATTGCAAGCCAAGGAAGAACTGTACCAAGAAAGAACCACATTTGAGCGAGAAAATCGGGAGCGGCGTGCAGAATTGCAAACCATTGAAAAGCGTTTGATGCAAAAAGAGGAGAATCTGGAAAAGAAAGTTAACCTTTTAGACCAGAAAGAGGTTGCCCTTGTAAAAAAGGAAAAGAGTTTGTCCCATCAAGAGGGCGTAGTTCTTGAAAAAGAAAAACGGTATAGTGAACTTTTGCAACAACAACAGAAGAAACTCGAGGAAATTTCTGGTATTTCCACAGAGGAAGCAAAAAAAATGCTAATCCAATCAATCGAAAATGACGCTAAGCATGAAGCCGCTAAAATGATCAAAAAGATCGAGGAAGAAACAAGAGAGAAAGCAGATAAAATTGCAAAGGACATCATATCCCTTGCGATTCAGCGCTATTCAGCCGAGTATGTGGCAGAAAAGACGGTATCGGTAGTTAATTTGCCGAACGAGGAGATGAAAGGGAGAATTATAGGAAGAGAAGGGCGAAACATTAGAGCTATTGAAGCTGCAACCGGGATCGACGTCATTATTGATGATACCCCTGATGCGGTAATTTTGTCGGGATTTGACCCCATCAGAAGGGAAGTCGCCCGTATATCGTTAGAGCGTTTAATTACTGATGGAAGAATTCACCCTACCCGGATCGAGGAAGTGGTTGAAAAAGCGCAACAAGAAATGGAGGTTGCCATTAAAGAAGCTGGTGAACAGGCTGCTTTTGATGTGGGGGTGCATCGCTTACATCCGGAATTAATAAAGCATGTGGGCAAATTGAAATACCGAACGAGTTTTGATCAGAATGTTCTTCAGCATTCCATCGAAGTTGCTTTCCTTTGTGGAGCCTTAGCGGGTGAGTTAGGGCTTGATGTTAAACAGGCTAAGAGAACAGGTTTTTTACACGATATCGGCAAAGCAGTTGATTATGAAAAAGAAGGAACTCATGCTTTTATTGGGGCCGAGTTGGCCAAGAAGTATGGGGAAAGTGAAGAAGTGGTGCATGCAATAGCCGCCCACCATGACGATGAAAAACCGAGAACGGTATTAGCGGTCTTGGTGCAAGCAGCAGATGCTCTGTCCGCTGCTCGTCCGGGAGCCAGGCGTGAAATGCTTGAAACCTATATAAAGCATTTGAAGGATCTGGAGGATATTGCTAATGCCTTTGATGGGATAACAAAATCGTATGCTATCCAAGCCGGAAGAGAAATTCGGGTAATTGTTGATAGTAAAGAAGTTTCCGATGAGGAGTCAGTGATGCTGTCTCGCGATATAGCCAAGAAAATTGAGTCAACATTGACTTATCCAGGGCAAATCCAGGTAACCGTAATTCGAGAAACCCGGGCAGTGGAAATCGCCAAATAGGTAATGGGAATACTATGGAGGTTCTTTTTATCGGTGACATTGTTGGGAAAGCAGGCCGAAAAGCGGTCAAGGAAACACTGCCCCAATTATTAGAGAATAATAAACTCGATATCATTATTGCCAATGGAGAAAATGCTGCGGGAGGGTTTGGGATCACTCCTAAGATTGTTAAGGATTTATTAGAGAGTAATATTGACTTAATCACTTCTGGTAACCATATTTGGGACAGAAAAGATATCGTTGCAGTTTTGGAAAAAGGAAATGTTCTCCTAAGGCCTGCGAATTATCCTCAGGAGGTTCCTGGCTATGGAAGTGTACTTTTTAAAACAAAAACGGGAATTCTGGTTGGGGTAATTAATGTTTCAGGAAGAGTTTTTATGGATACCATAGCATGCCCTTTTCGGGTAGCCCTACAGGAAAGCGAAAAGTTGAGAAAAAATACGCCAATAATTATCGTGGATATTCATGCTGAGGCTACTTCAGAAAAGGAAGCCTTAGGCTGGTTTTTGGATGGCCGGGTGAGTGCGGTTATCGGTACTCATACCCATGTTCAGACTGCAGATGAGAGAATTTTACCGAGAGGCACTGCTTATATTACTGACGTCGGAATGGCTGGTTCACTTGACTCGGTAATTGGGATCAAAAAAGAGATTGCCATTCAACGATTTCTCACCCAAATTCCTCAAAAGTTTGAAATAGCTAAAGAAAATATTCATTTGCAAGGTGTGCTCATCGCTATTGATGATAACACCGGAAAATGCAATGATATTAAGAGAGTTAACGTAGCTTTATGATTGGTTAGTGTAACCCTAAGAGTCACTTTATTGACATGACCCAATTTTTTGTAGATCTCAAATCACGGAATTTAATCTTTCAAGTCACTAATGAAAAATTGGATACTCTTTTTTTGTCCGATAGATCGCCGGTCTATTGTGGGTTTGATCCCACGGGTTCGAGTCTTCATATCGGTAATTTACTTCTCATTACAGGTCTAATGCGGTTTCAGCGGGCTGGTTTTAAGCCGATTGTTTTGATGGGTGGGGCCACAGGCATGATTGGCGATCCGAGTGGTAAATCTTCAGAAAGAAAGCTCCTTGATAGATACGAAATCGAAACTAATGTAGAAGCAATTCAAACGCAGTTAAAGAAATTTCTTGACTTTGATAAAAGAAGCTATTCAGCCCAGATAGTAAATAATGCTGAATGGTTTGACCGCTTTCTCTTTATCGATTTCCTGCGGGAAATTGGAAAACATTTTTCAGTGGGAAGTATGTTGGCAAAGGAAGCAGTAAAAAATCGTTTGGAAACGGGGATATCCTTTACAGAATTTTCCTATTTATTAATGCAGGCTTATGATTTTCTTTACTTATTTGATACGTTCGGGTGCCGCATTCAACTCGGGGGGCAGGATCAATGGGGTAACATTACCGCAGGAATCGAACTGATTCGCAAATTACGGGGAGAAGAAGCGTTTGGGATAACGTTTCCTTTAATAACCGATGCTTCCGGGAATAAGTTTGGCAAGAGTGAAGCCGGAACCATATGGCTTGATGAAAAATTAACCTCACCGTATCAATTCTATCAATACTTGATTAATACGAGCGACAATGATGTCATTAATTATCAAAAACTCTTTACTTTTCTATCAATGGAAGAGATCAATGACTATGCGGATATGGTTGTCCGTGAGCCGGAAAAACGTGAAGCACAAAAACGCTTGGCCTGGGAGGTAACCAAGCAGGTCCACGGAGAAGAGAACGCCAATATGGCAAAGAATGCTTCCGAGGTTCTTTTTGGGCGCGAAATTTCCGAATTTTCGGATAAAATGTTAGGGGAAGTATTTCCTGATGTACCAAAAGCTCATTTCCAATTCGTAGAATTATCTAATGGGCTTGGTCTTGTTCAAACATTAGTACTTTGCCAAGCGACTGCTTCTAAAGGGGAGGCAAGAAGGCTTATATCTCAGGGGGGGGTGTATATTAATAATAGAAAAGTTAAGGAGTTGGGTTATAAATTAACCCCTCAGGATTTGGCTTCAGAGCATTTTATTATCCTTCGCACCGGAAAGAAAAACTTCTTTTGTCTCCGGTTCGATTAGGTTAGGTGGGTGTTTACGTGAGAAACTGAGGGGGCAGGAAAACCGGAAGACGAAAAAAAGATAAATTGGTAAAAAATAACTTGACAAACAGTAATAGTTCTTTATAATAGATAGTAGATAGTGTAATTTAGAAATACATGCTCTTTGAAAAACGAAATAACCGGATTGTTAATTTGGAGCCCTGAAAAGTTTGATATTAAACTGGAGAGTTTGATCCTGGCTCAGAACGAACGCTGGCGGCGTGCCTAACACATGCAAGTCGAACGAGAAAGTCCCGTTCGCGGGATGAGTAAAGTGGCGCACGGGTGAGTAACACGTGGATAATCTACCTCTAAGTGAGGAATAACACTCCGAAAGGGGTACTAATACCTCATAATACTTTTTATTCCTCGGAAGGAAGAGTCAAAGGTGGCCTCTAATTTAAGCTGTCGCTGAGAGATGAGTCCGCGTCCCATTAGCTAGTTGGTAGGGTAATGGCCTACCAAGGCGACGATGGGTAGCTGGTCTGAGAGGATGATCAGCCACACTGGAACTGAGATACGGTCCAGACTCCTACGGGAGGCAGCAGTGGGGAATATTGCGCAATGGGGGAAACCCTGACGCAGCAACGCCGCGTGGGTGATGAAGGCCTTCGGGTCGTAAAGCCCTGTCAGATGGGAAGAAAAGTACTTGGCAAATAACCGAGTATTTTGACGGTACCACCAGAGGAAGCACCGGCTAACTCCGTGCCAGCAGCCGCGGTAATACGGAGGGTGCAAGCGTTGTTCGGAATTACTGGGCGTAAAGGGCGTGCAGGCGGTTAACCAAGTCAGATGTGAAAGCCCTGGGCTTAACTCAGGAAGTGCATCTGAAACTGGTTAGCTAGAGTACGGGAGAGGAAGGTGGAATTCCTGGTGTAGGGGTGAAATTCGTAGATATCGGGAAGAACACCGGTGGCGAAGGCGGCCTTCTGGCCCGATACTGACGCTGAGACGCGAAAGCGTGGGGAGCAAACAGGATTAGATACCCTGGTAGTCCACGCTGTAAACGTTGGGCACTAGGTGTGGGAGGTATTTATTCCTTCTGTGCCGAAGCTAACGCATTAAGTGCCCCGCCTGGGGACTACGGTCGCAAGGCTAAAACTCAAAGGAATTGACGGGGGCCCGCACAAGCGGTGGAGCATGTGGTTTAATTCGACGCAACGCGAAAAACCTTACCTGGGCTTGACATGTTGGTAGTAGTGACTCGAAAGGGAGGCGATCCGCTGTAAGGTGGAAGCCAACACAGGTGCTGCATGGCTGTCGTCAGCTCGTGTCGTGAGATGTTGGGTTAAGTCCCGTAACGAGCGCAACCCTTATCTTTAGTTGCCAGCATTAAGTTGGGCACTCTAAAGAAACCGCCTCGGTTAACGAGGAGGAAGGTGGGGATGACGTCAAGTCCTCATGGCCTTTATGCCCAGGGCTACACACGTGCTACAATGGCCAGTACACAGGGCAGCAACCCCGCGAGGGTGAGCTAATCCCAAAAAACTGGTCTCAGTTCGGATTGGAGTCTGCAACTCGACTCCATGAAGCCGGAATCGCTAGTAATCGTAGATCAGCATGCTACGGTGAATACGTTCCCGGGCCTTGTACACACCGCCCGTCACACCACGAAAGTTTACTATACCAGAAGTCGCTGGTTCAACCTCATTTATTGGGGAGATAAGCGCCGAAGGTATGGTAGGTAATTGGGGTGAAGTCGTAACAAGGTAGCCGTAGGGGAACCTGCGGCTGGATCACCTCCTTTCTAAGGAGTAACGTTTTAAGATCTGACAAAGCAGTAGCACCAAATTAATAGTCCGGTTTTAAATTTTTGAAATTGCTATAGGCCTAAATTCTTTTAGAGAAAGAGCGCTGTATTTTCACTATGTAATTCCTGGGAGTTGAATAAACCAAGTTTTTCCAAAGAATTAATAGACTTTATCGAGGGCCTATAGCTCAGTTGGTTAGAGCGCACGCCTGATAAGCGTGAGGTGGATAGTTCAAATCTATCTAGGCCCACCTGGAGGCAGGTGAAATGGCTCCCAAGTGGTATTGTACATAATCCAAATGGGGGGTATAGCTCAGTTGGGAGAGCACCTGCTTTGCACGCAGGGGGTCAGCGGTTCGAATCCGCTTACCTCCATAAAAAGTTAATATTTCTTTGTTCTTTGAAAATTAAATATCAATTACTGCTTCTTGCCTAAAGTATACTATTTTATGGTCAAGCTACTAAGGGCATGCGGTGGATGCCTTGGTGCCAGGGGGCGATGAAAAGACGTGGTAAGCTGCGATAAGCTTCGGGGAGCCGCTAAACAGGCTTAGATCCGGAGATCTCTGAATGGGGTAACCCGTCACTGGTAATGCGGTGACATTTATTGCTGAATCCATAGGCAATAAAGGCGAACGAAGGGAACTGAAACATCTTAGTACCTTCAGGAAGAGAAAGCAAAAGCGATTTCCCTAGTAGTGGTGAGCGAACGGGAATGAGCCTAAACCAGACATGCGGAATAGCCCGTAAGCGTTGTATGTCTGGGGTTGCGGGGGTTTACCGGAAAAAGTTACGGATTTTTCGGGAAGTTACAAAGGTAATCGATAACTGAATCCTTTGGAAAAGGGAACCAGAGAAGGTGAAAGTCCTGTAAGTTAAATTGATTACACTTCCTGGGTAAACATCCCAAGTACTGCGGGACACGGGAAATCCTGTAGGAATCTGGGAGGACCATCTCCTAAGGCTAAATACTTCCTGGCAACCGATAGTGCACAAGTACCGTGAGGGAAAGGTGAAAAGAACGGAGGTAATCCGAGTGAAATAGAACCTGAAACCGTATGCCTACAAGCGGTAGGAGGACTATGCCGCCGCAAGGCGGAAAAGTCTGACTGCGTGCCTTTTGTATAATGAGTCAGCGAGTTACTCTGTGTAGCGAGGTTAAGCCGATTGAGGTGGAGCCGTAGCGAAAGCGAGTCTTAAAAGGGCGTTGAGTTACATAGAGTAGACCCGAAACCGGGTGATCTACCCATGGCCAGGGTGAAGTCTCGGTAACACGAGATCAAGGCCCGAACTGGTGTCGGTTGAAAACGGCTCGGATGAGCTGTGGGTAGGAGTGAAAGGCTAATCAAACTCGGAGATAGCTGGTTCTCCCCGAAATATATTTAGGTATAGCCTTACAATTGACTGATGGTGGTAGAGCACTGGATGGGCTAGGGATCTTACAAGATTACCAAACCCAACCAAACTCCGAATGCTATCATGTCGTATTGTAGGAGTCAGACTACGGGTGATAAGATCCGTGGTCGAGAGGGAAACAACCCAGATCGCCAGCTAAGGTCCCAAAATATGTGCTAAGTGGAAAAGGATGTGGAAACGCTTAAACAACCAGGAGGTTGGCTTAGAAGCAGCCATCCTTTAAAGAAAGCGTAACAGCTCACTGGTCAAGTGGGTCTGCGCCGAAAATGAAACGGGGCTAAGCACATTACCGAAGCTGCGGGATCCGCTTATGGCGGATCGGTAGGGGAGCATTCTATGCGGGTTGAAGCCAGACCGTAAGGACTGAGGGAGTACCCTTTGTGGACTGCATAGAAGAGATGATGCTGACATGAGTAGCGATAATGCCGGTGAAAAACCGGCACGCCGGAAACCTAAGGTTTCCTGGGGAAGGTTAATCCTCCCAGGGTTAGTCGGTACCTAAGCTGAGGCCGAAAGGCGTAAGTGATGGAAAACAGGTTAATATTCCTGTACCGCTCAGTTAACGTAATCAGCGAAGGGGGGACGTAGGAAGATAGGCCATCCACCTGCTGGAATAGGTGGTTCAAGCAAGTAGGGGGATGTTTTAGGTAAATCCGGAACATCATTAACCCTGAGATGTGATGAGGAGTCCGCTTAGCGGACATAAATTGGCTAATTCTATGCTACCAAGAAAAGCCTCGTAGCGAGTTAACTAAGTGACCGTACCCGAAACCGACGCAGGTAGGTAAGGAGAGTATCCTAAGGCGCTTGAGCGAATTCTCGTTAAGGAACTCGACCAATTGGCTCCGTAACTTCGGGAAAAGGAGTGCCCTTTGTAAGTGAATCACCTTGCGTGAGAAGCTGAAAGGGGTCGCAGTGAAAAGGCGGTAGCGACTGTTTACTAAAAACACAGGTCTCTGCTAAGTCGCAAGACGACGTATAGGGACTGACGCCTGCCCGGTGCTGGAAGGTTAAGGGGAGTTGTCATGCCGAGCAATCGGCAGAAGCGATGAACTGAAGCCCCAGTAAACGGCGGCCGTAACTATAACGGTCCTAAGGTAGCGAAATTCCTTGTCGGGTAAGTTCCGACCTGCACGAATGGCGTAACGACTTCCGCATTGTCTCAACGAGAAGCTCAGCGAAATTGGAGTATCGGTGAAGATACCGATTACCCGCCACTAGACGGAAAGACCCCGTGCACCTTTACTATAGCTTGATAATGAATTTTGGTGTAGCTTGTGTAGGATAGGTGGGAGACTTTGAAGCGGGAACGCTAGTTTTCGTGGAGTCACCCTTGAAATACCACCCTAGTTATTCTGAAATTCTAACCTCGGTCCGTCATCCGGATCAGGGACATTGTCAAGTGGGTAGTTTGACTGGGGCGGTCGCCTCCTAAAAGGTAACGGAGGCGCGCGAAGGTTCCCTCAGGCTGAATGGAAACCAGCCGCAGAGTGTAAAGGCATAAGGGAGCTTGACTGTGAGACTGACAAGTCGAACAGGTGCGAAAGCAGGCCTTAGTGATCCGGCGGTTCCGCATGGAAGGGCCGTCGCTCAACGGATAAAAGGTACGCCGGGGATAACAGGCTGAT
>JAZDOO010000104.1:0-2066 GCA_043798555.1 Pseudomonadota bacterium
GGCAGCATTTTGCTTCTCAAGAGGTTGATTTTCTGATCAAATGGTACCAAATCATTTTAGGAAAGGCAATAGAGCCCAGGTTTTCAAAGGATTGACGGCTGGATTAAAACATGGTAAAAATAGAGTCGTGTGTCGGCCAGCGGTCGTCCACCGACGCCAGGCCGGCGTAGTTCAGCGGTAGAGCAACTGATTCGTAATTACTTCGGAGCAAATTTCGTAACCCCTTGATTTCGGCCTGGTTTCCCGTAACCGATTGAAAATGTAAGCATAATTTCATTTCCATCTATTCCAGTCTACTCTGTCTATTTCGGTCTTTTTGGTTTAATTCTATCACAATTTTGTCACAGTGGGTCTAGGCATAAGAGAGCGGATATCGGTGAACTCCTGCCGTGTCTCGTCGCTCTCTTCCTTCCTGAAGTCGTGATTTTCTAAAAGCCTCCTTCCATACAACCTTTTAAGTGGTAATCGATAATTCTCGATAATTCTTGTTGACTTTTTCAATTAGAATTAGTACGTTGTTATCGAATCACATCGTTTTTAAAAGCCAACCTCTCAACCCAACCTCTTACCTTATGGAGTAGGTTATGAAACGAGGTTTCCTAAAGTATCCCGTATGAAGCCTCCGAGAAGGGGTTCTTTCATCCCCTTTGGAGGCCACCCAAACCTCTTCATCCCAAGATAAAAGTCACTAACCAAATCAAAAAGGAGGTAATTATTATGTTATCAAAAAGAAATATTACTATTTGCGGAATTTTCGTTTTTCTGTTCACTTTCCTTACAACTTTAATTTCTGTGAATGCAGCAGATACAACTTCTCAGGTCATCAATCATATAGACGAAATTCTTAAAGACAATCCCTTAAAAGCAGATCAGAAAGTTCAGATGATCGGCATTGCTCAAGACGATACGATCAGCTTATTTGTGGTGAGATCAGTTGAGGGTTTTGTATTGAAGTCGCATATTCATAAAACACATTCTGAAACAGTATATGTAGTTAAGGGTACAGGGCAAATGCTCATCAATGACAAATGGGTTGATATTAAACCCGGAAGCCTTCATTTCAACCCTATGGGCAAAGTTCATTCTCTAAAAAATACTGGTAATGAGCCATTGGTGGTTATTTCGATTTTCACTCCAGCATTGAAAGAGCCTGATAGACACTTTGTGGAATAAGCACGAGAGCCGGCTTTAAACCTTCATAAGAAAGGAGGGTACCATGGTTAAATTTAAAGAGATGCCTTATAGCGAGAAGTACGCCAAGGTGATTGACAATATGAAGTTTGATGAAACATTTATCGTTCCTTTTGTGCAGAAATACTTGGGTAACCAGGCAGTAGCTGAGGTTAGGAAGACTTGGGAGGAAGGGATTAAGCCTATCTACGAGGGTGCATCATTTGAGAAGAAATATGAGGTAGCCTACGGTAATTGGATCTGGTTAGCGAAAAACATTTACAGTTTTATTCGCAAGCAGATGGGTGAGGATGGCCTTAAAAAGTTCTAGCGTGCCGAAGTCGAGGCGTTGATAAAGAAAAATGCTAATCCAGCTCTGTATATGTTAAAAATCATCAGGGCATTTTCTTCCGGCACAGCCTTCGGGATGACAGCTAAGCAGATGGCGTACCAACTGCAATGGTTAACGCCCTACTCTGTGCCAGAGCTAACTCATACCAAGGCAGTTCTCGACATACCTCGCTGTAAAATATTTGATTTCCCGGATACTGAGGACATTTGCTTTGTGGGTTGCCAGAGCACCTATCCTAAGTGGGTAGCTGAGCAGTTTAAGGTAGAGATGAAGCATAATCGTCAGGGGAATAGTTGTACAAGTACTTTAGCTCCATTGAAGTAGCCGGTCAAGTACAATGCTCCCCTTTTCTGAGAGCTACTTCCTGTAATGTTGATTTTACCTTTTTGCTCCACAATGCAACCTTTTAAATGCAAATTAATGACCTTTGCTTCCCCTTAATAAAAATCTCCCCAAACCGCAACTAAAGGTAATTTTGACAACCTCATTTTGGGCATTGACAAAATAGTTGATTGTGGTATTTTTTGCTTTTATAGTCCTTCTC
>JAZDOO010000112.1:0-2009 GCA_043798555.1 Pseudomonadota bacterium
TTAGTAAGGAGGAGGATATTCAAAAACTAAAATAGTTATTTTGCCTTTTCGGCCATTTGCACAAAGAGACTTGGGAAGCGGAATCCAGAAACTGATTGAGGCCATTAGGATATTGTGAATAATTTTCAATAGGTTGTGGTAAATTTTAAAGTAGTATACAAAGTTTATCTCCTAACTTTCTTAATTTAAATGAAAAAATTGCTTGACTTTCCAATTTTATCCTGCTAAATACTATCACAAAAGTAAAACTAGATTGGTACGCAATTAAATAACAATTCCTGAAGTCATTCCTGCGTAACTTGTCTTCGACTCTGATCGGGGAGCAGAGACAGGAATGACAACAAAAGGTGGGGGGAAAGCTTTTTATTGCCTCTAAGCATTAATTAAAGGAGGGCAGATTAATGAAACGTAAATTAAGCATTATCTTTTTGATGGCAGCGATCATTTTTATGGCCGCTCCGGTAGATAAAACCCAGGGCGATATTACTTTTGCCCATTCCCCTGATGCAGACTTTAGTTTTTGGCCGAGAACCGGGTACGCACCGCTCATTGTCGCCTTTACCAACCAATCCAGGCATGCGGATGAGATCAAATGGACTCTTTGGGATGTAGTAATTGACGAGACGCAGTTTGATGAAACATCTTATAACATCATCTATCAGTATAGATTCCCGGGAACGTTTCCGGTATATTTAGAGGCCACGAACGAAGTGGGAACGGATATTGCCGTGGGTTATGTAACCGTGCTCCCATCTCCCACTCCACCCACCGGAGTTGTGCAATTTATGGGAGTTCCACGGGCTGGTCCAGCAGGGACTACGGTAAACTTTATTAATCTCACTCCCGGTACCTTTGACAAGTATCTCTGGGATTTTGGGGATGGGAAGAGTGCTACCGAGGAAGATACCTCCAATCAGTATACCAGCCCAGGGCTTTATACCGTCAGCCTCACGCTCATGAATGAGTCAGGCTATGCTACGGAAACTAAGGTCAACTATATCAACATTACTCCTGCTTCTTCTTCCCTTATCAACCCCGACTTTATTGCCACGCCGGTTTCTGGTGCCCTTCCTCATGCGGTTCAATTTAGCAACCTCACCGGTGGCGCTTATAAAAACATACTCTGGGATTTTGGTGATGGAACCAGCAGTAATGATCTCAATCCTAAGCACATTTATAATACACCAGGACAGTATACGGTTACCCTCAAAGTGGATGGAGAGGAATTTTCCAAAGCCGATTATATCAACATCCTTGAGTCCATGCAGGGTCAAAGGCCTCCGGCTGCGGTAGTATTAAATGATGATGAATCTCAACTCGCCATTCTTCAAGATTTTCGTGATAAGGTTCTTACCAAGACCTTACCTGGTTTAGGCTTATCTGAACTTTACTATAAGCACTCCTTGGAGATCACTTCGATTTTACTCAGAGATGAAACCTTACGCGAAGACGTAGGTAACCTTGTGAAGGGACTTATCCCCGGATTTCAGTTAGTGATTAATGGCGGCACCATGACCATCACTACCACCCAGATGGATATTATTAAGTCTTTAGTAGGAAGGATCGCTTCTCAGGCAACCCCTGAACTGGAAGGGGTATTAACCCAACTCGTTAGGGAACTCACAAATGGTCAATTCTTGAAGAGCATTGGCATTACCGTAGCTACCACTGTAGCTACCAATTGACAAAATGATGTTTTTCTGATTTTTCAAAAAGCCGACTTGAAAAAGTCGGCTTTTTTATTCCCTTTCCCGCAGAGCAACAAAGGAGGTCTTAGTAGTGAGAGATAAATCTCGGCAGCTTTTTGAAGAAGCTAAAAAATACATTCCCGGTGGAGTTAACAGTCCGGTAAGGGCGTTTAAGGCAGTGGGGGGGGATCCACTTTTCATTGCCCGGGCTGAAGGTTCGAAAATCTATGATGTTGATGGAAACGCTTATATTGATTATGTTGGTTCCTGGGGTCCGATGATTTTAGGCCATAGACACCCCGAAGTTGTTGAGGCACTAAA
>JAZDOO010000121.1:0-11068 GCA_043798555.1 Pseudomonadota bacterium
TAACCAAACGATACGGGAAAATTTGGGCCCTCAAAAATATCTCCTTCACCGTGGCTGAGGGAGAAATCATGGGGTTCATTGGTCCGAACGGGGCGGGGAAAACAACCACCATGAAGATACTCTCCTGTTTTATGCCTGCCACTTCGGGAAATGTGTCAATATCCGGGTATGATGTGTTTCACCAGGCGCATGAGGTTAAGAAAATTATCGGGTTTCTCCCTGAACAGCCTCCCCTTTACGACGATATGACTGTCAACGGATACTTAGAATATGTATCCCAGCTAAAAGGAATCCCCCGCTTGCGGCGAAAAATCTTAATGAACCGAGCCTTAAAAATTTGTGGCCTGGAAAACGTTCAAAATCGCCTGATCAAAAATCTTTCCAAAGGGTACCGCCAACGGGTGGGGATCGCTCAGGCAATTATCCATGAACCCCGGGTGTTAATTCTCGATGAACCCACCGCCAGCCTGGATCCCCGTCAAACTATCGAGGTACGGGAATTAATTAAAAAACTTTCCGGGGAACATACTGTTATCTTAAGTACCCATATTCTTCCCGAAATGGCTCAAACCTGCCAGAAGGTAGCAATCATCAATGAGGGAGAAATCATTGGAGCTGACACGTATCCCAAGTTATCCTCTCAACTATGGCACCTGGACCGGACGAAAATAAGATTCAGCCATTCGGTTGACCAATCCATCAATCAGGATATTGAGAAAATCCCTGGCGTCATAAGCATCGAAACCGATGCTCATAACTCAGGGGGAGTGCTCATCGAAACTGAGCCAGAGGAAACTAAGGGTGTGGTGAGCAAGATAATCGAAATGGGAGCCCAGAAAAACTGGGGTATTCGGGAAATATCACCTCAGGAACACACCCTTGAGGAAGTTTTTGTGGGATTGATTCAGCGACACGAAAATAAAACGATGATAAGTAAGGTGAACTCAGCCTGACATGCAGAAAATTGGCTATATTATTCGAAGAGAATTAAAATCATTTTTTGTCTCCCCCAGCGCCTATATGTTATGCGTGGTTTTTCTTGTCCTCACTGCTATCTTTTTCCGCGGAAATGTGACCAGCTTTATCGAGGTGAGAAACCAGCCCCTTCCCTGGCCAGAGCTCGCAGCCCTTCGGACGTTAGACAAAATGGTCATTCAGCCATTTTTCGGGCAGATGAGCCTGCTTTATCTTCTTCTTCCCATTCTCACCATGCGATTGCTGGCTGAAGAGAAGAAATTACACACTATAGAACTCCTTTTTACTTCACCTCTATCCATTGGTCAGATTGTGATCGGTAAGTATCTGGCCTCCGTAATCCTCCTGGCCATTACCCTGATTATGACCCTACCCGGTCCGGTGCTTACGCTTTTGTATGGTAACCCAAACCCGGGAATCCTCCTTACCGGATACCTGGGTCTTTTTTTTGTGGGACTCAGCTTTCTGGCATTGGGACTTTTTGCCTCCTCCCTTACCGATAATCAGATCATCGCTGCTATCCTTGGCTTTGGTTTGCTGGTTCTTTTCTGGATCATCGGAGGTGCTCCCCATGTTGTAGGAGTTGGTTTAGGTATGGTTCTCGCCCATCTTTCAATCCTGGAACACTTTTATGTCTTTACCAAGGGGCTGGTGGAATTAAAAGATGTAGTTTTTTTCTTGAGCTTTATCTTTTTCTTCCTCTTTTTAACGTATCAGGTACTGGAATCTAATCGGTGGAGATAGGATTTTCATGCGAATTCTGGGGATAGCGTTCTTCTTTCTGGGGTTACTACTTCTGTTAGTAGGCCTTTTTATCAATGTTTTCTATGTAAGCCATTATTTTTCCTATGTTCCTCCATTTATTATCGGTGGGTTATCCCTTATCGTTATCGCTGTTCTTCTGCATTTTCGAACAATCCGCCAGATTCTTTCTCAGCGTTCCGCTCGGTATGGGTTTACCATGGCTTTTTCCATTGTGACCATGCTTGGACTCCTAAGTATCATCAATTACTTTTGCATTCATCATAACAACCGTCTGGACCTGACTGGAGAAAAGTTATATTCTCTCTCGCCTTTAACCGTAAAGGTACTTGAAGGACTGACCGAGCCGATTACCATAACCGCCTTCACCGGCCTGGGGGATACCGAGAAAGAGAACATCAAAGATCTCTTAGATGCTTACCAAATGTCTTCGAACAAACTCCATATCCGTTACCTTGATCCCGATCAAAATCCCCTCCTGGCGAAAAATTACCAAGTTAAACAGTATGGAGCCATAGTGGTTGAAAAAGGTTCCAAGGTAGTGAAAGTTATGGGGGTTGAGGAGGAAAATATTACCAATGCTATCATCAAGGTAGCCCGGAAGGAAGAGAAGTCCGTTTATTTTTTAACTGGCCATGGAGAAGGCACAATCGAGGGAAAAGAACGGGCTGACTTTAGTGATGCGGCGCAGGTTCTCGATGGGATGGGCTATCGGGTGAAAAATCTGGAGCTCTTTAAAACCGGGACCATACCTTCTGATTGTTCAGCCCTTATGGTTCCATGCCCTACTCGAAGCTTAGATCCCCGGGAACTGCAGGAAATCGAAACGTATCTTGAAGCCGGAGGAAGCGCCTTTATCATGGTAGATCCAGGAGAATCGCCCGAGTTGAAAGCATTCCTCTCTTCTTGGAAGGTGGACGTGGGAGACAACATTGTTTTTGATACTTCTTCCAAACTATATGGGGTAGATTTTTCCAAGGTGGTCACCTCTGATTACTCTCTTGCCCATCCGGTAACAAAAAATTTCAAACTGCCCACCATGTTCCCCGGAATACGCACCGTAAGCCCCACAGATGAAGGGAGAAAAAATCTTAAAGCCTTGCCCTTGGTGTGGTCGAGTCAGAAAAGTTGGGCCGAAACCAATTTAAAAGAAAATGAGGTACCCCGCTACGACCAAGGAAGGGATAAGAAGGGGCCGGTATCATTGGCAGTGGGCATTACGCCCTTTGACCTGGAGACTAAAAAAGAGTTGAAAGAAGGTACCCGGATGGTAGTGGTAGGAGATAGTAGCTTTTTAACCAATGCCTTCATTCGTTCATTCGGTAATCTGGATTTTTTTCTTAACATCATCAACTGGCTGGTTCAGGAGGAACATTTGATTTCTATTCGACCTCAAACCGCAAAAAAAGGGGGTACCTTAGACATCCGAAAGTGGCAGCTAACATTCTATCCCACGGTTATTTTTCTCTTTCTGGCCACTGTCGTTACCGGGGCGATCGTGTGGGGAAAACGGAGGCGGGCATGATTGAGGTTGAACATCTCAGTAAGAGCTTTGGCCGCTTCAAGGCAGTGAATGATATCTCCTTTAACGTAGCTAAAGGTGAAGTTGTGGGTTTCCTCGGCCCCAATGGGGCGGGGAAGACAACCACTATGCGGATTCTGGCTGGGTTTTATCCTCCTACCAGCGGCTCTGCAAAGGTTGGGGGATTTGATGTCTTAGAACAATCCTTAGAGGTCCGGCAACGGGTTGGTTATTTCCCGGAAAGGGCTCCCATCTATCCTGACATCAGCGTTACAACCTTCCTCGACTTTGTCGCTGAGGTTAAGGGGATTTCAAGAAGAGAACGCAAGCAAAAGGTAGATAACGTCATGGAGCTATGCGGGGTTACCCAGATGAGCCATAAACTTGTTGGTCACCTTTCAAAAGGGTATCGGCAGCGGGTATGTCTGGCTCAGGCCCTCCTCAATGATCCGGAAGTACTCATTCTCGATGAGCCCACCATTGGTCTTGACCCGGAACAAATAACTGAAATCCGAAGTTTGATCAAAAATCTTCGGGGAAAACGAACCATTCTGCTCAGCACCCATATCCTTCCCGAGGTGAGCATGACCTGTGAACGAGTTATTATCATTAACGATGGGAAATTGGTGGTGGAAGACTCCCCGGAAAACCTTCACCGCCGTTTAAGGACATCCCATCGGATTCTGATTACGGTTGATGGTCCGCCCTCGGAAGTAAAGAGAAAGATAGAATCTCTCCCGGGAATCATTACCGTATCAGTGCAAGCGGAAGAGTCCCCGGGAATGGGGGGTTTCCTGGTGGAAGCAGAAAAGGGGAGCGATATTCGTAAATTACTGGCCACCACGATCACTGGCAATAACTGGGGCCTTCTGGAAATGAAGACTATAGAAATGAGCTTAGAGGAGATTTTCCTTAAGCTGGTGACCGAGGAGAAGGATGCGAAGCTTAGTTAATACCTGTGCTATTTTAAAAAAGGAGTTACGGGCATATTTTACCTCTTTCATTGCCTATGGCGTAATGGGGGTTTTTCTTTTTCTTACCGGCTTCCTTTTTTATGGAGATCTCATAACGTTTGACCGAATTTATAGCCTGGGGGGATATAGCATCACCGGAACCCTCTTTAGGCAATTTTTTGCGGATGTAAGCTTGGTCATGCTGTTCACTGTCCCGCTATTAACCATGCGTTTGTTCGCGGAAGAAAAGAAATTGGGAACCATGGAAATCCTCATGACCTATCCTCTAAGAGATATCGAGCTTATTGTTGGAAAATTCATGGCCTGCTTAATGTTATTTTTTTTCATGCTCGTCCTTACCCTCCCCTATCCCCTCTTGCTAAAAAATGCTTATCCCTTAGAATGGCTGCCAATTTTTTCCGGATACTTATTTATAGTGTTACTCGGCTGTGCATCCATAGCTATGGGAATGTTCATCTCTTCCCTCACGGAAAACCAAATTATTGCCGCCATGGGAACCTATGGAATATTCCTTTTGTTTGTCATCATTGCCTTTACCTCCGGTGCCTCACCCGAATGGCTTGAACCCCTTCTGGTTCATTTATCGTTCATCGAGCATTTAGACCAATTCGCCAAAGGAATTATCAGCACCCGGGGAATCCTCTATCCCATCAATATTACAGCCTTGTTCTTTATCCTGACTTTTGAATCCCTCAAGTCAAAACGGTGGAGGGGTTTGGAGTGATACCCCGAAAGTCCTCATTCCGATATCAATTAGGTTTTTGGGCTACCATTATCACTACCCTCGTGATAATCGTAATGCTTGAGGTTCTCTCCGCAAAAAACAATTATTCCATAGACCTGACGAGGTATCAACAACACAGCCTTTCCCAACCCACGAAGAAACTTCTCGATTCTCTCAACCACGATATCCAGTTAACCGCCTTTATAGGAATTGATGCGCCGGAATACAAACAGGTTAAAAAGTTATGTCAACAATATGCTGATTATAATCGCCGGATTTCCTACCGGTTTATTGACCCTAATCGCAATCCCGGGCTCATGAAACATTACGAATTAGTGAAATACGGGCAAGAAAAACATGGCACCTTGATTGTTGAAACCGGCAACCAGAAAGAGATAGTAAAGGTAGTGAATGAAGAAAGTATCACCAATGCCATTTTACGCCTCACTCACCCCTCACGAAAGGTTATTTATTTTCTCATGGGACATGGGGAAAACGACCCCTTTATGCCCACCAACCTGGAAACATTCAAATCGAATCCAAAGAGCTACCGTTTGGCCAGAGAGGCGCTGGAAGAAAGGATTTGGAAAGTGAAGGAACTCTACCTGGTCTCAGGGAATCGAGTTCCCGAAGACGCATCATTGCTCATCGTTTGTGGACCCGAGTTCGAAATTCCTCCCGAAGAGATCAAAGCGATTGAGGGGTATGTTACCCGTGGAGGGAGGGTCTTCTTTCTCCTGGACCCTTTTACCGGTCGGGAGTTTAAGGAATTACTTCAAAAATATAATATTATCCTTGGCGACGACATTATCATTGATAACGTCAATCGAATCCAGGGAAGCGATTTCCTCACCCCCGTGGTGAGCACTTATGTGGACCACATTATCACCAAAGATTTAAGTACCTTAAGTACGGTTTTTTCCTGGGCTCGCTCCGTCAATTATGAACCCAGTTTTGTTCCTGGTCTGGATGTGCAGGCGCTTTTAAAAACCAGCCCGGAAAGCTGGGGTACGGAGAATCTGGAAGGGATTAACCGGGGAGATGTTACCTTTTTCCCTCCAAAGGATAAAAAGGGACCTTTCCTTCTCGGGGTAGTAGCGACCTCTGTCCAGGGAAAAAAGTTAACCCGTTTGGCAGTGATAGGGGATTCGGATTTTGCCAGTGATATTTATATTAACCTCTATGCCAACCGGGATTTGTTTCTCAATATCGTTTCCTGGCTCGGGGAAGAGGAAGGGCTCATCACTATTAAAGTTAAATCCCACCAGTACCAATACAACCCCTTGAACACTCATCAATCCCACATCCTGTTTTGGTTTCCAGTAGTTATTCAGCCCGGCTTGATCATCCTGATCGGGGTGCTCGTATCAGTTTGGCGCAGGATCAGAAGCTAACTAATAAGGCTATTCCTTACTTTTTTCCAAACTGTACTTAACTTCCACAACTCCATTTTGGGTAATGAGTTGCAGAATGTAGGTCCCGGGACCTAACTTAAGTTTTGATAGTTCCCCGCTTTTTTGCAAAGACCCGCTCTTGATGTCAACAACTTCGCAAGAAAAATACACTTTACCGTTCTTGTCGACTATTTTCCATCCCGATTCTTTATCATTAATATTATAATCAAAGGTAACCATTTCAAAGTCAATGGCTTCTTGTCCCGGGGGAACTTCGATTTCAGCCATTTTCTTTTCTACGGTAAGAATCCTTGATCTCGCCGTTTTGCGCTTAGAAATAGCCATTCCAATTTCCGGAAATAAAAAACTCAGCACCAACAGACCCACAATGATTCTCCTCACTCTCATGCTCAAAACCTCCTCTTGATAGTTTGATACATTAAACTATTCCCTTTCGGCTCTTCCCCCCTGGTTGCGAAGCAACTCAGTTAAAATATTTTATTACTATTTCCATGAACAAATTGTCAAGGGCTATTTTGGTTTTTTTGTACTCATTCAGATATAAGAGCTTTGAAAAAGTCAGTTTGTGTCACCCTGAACTTGTTTCATGGTCTCTGATCCTGAATCAAGTTCAGGACATTGATTTTATTGGATGCTGAAACAAGCCTGCCCTGAAGAGATTCTGAACCAAGTTCAGAATGACGCTTTCAGGGTTCAGCAGGAGATAATGCCTTATTTTATGACTTTTGCAGAACTCTCGATATAATATCTTCGCTAAGATGTAACTTCAAGAGGCACTTGTTCTTCAATGATCAAACCATAACCCTGAAGGGCAACAACTTTCTTGGGGAGGTTATTTGTCATAATGCGAAGTCTTCTCACCCCCAAATCCCCAAGAATTTGAGCCCCAACCCCATAGTCTCGCAATTGTGCTTTAGAGCTCAAGGCTTCATTTCCTTCCCTTACATTGTAGCCATCATCTTGAAGTGCGTACCTTTTACATTTAGTAACCAAATCCATACCGGGCGCTTCCTGGCGCATATACAAGATAACCCCCTTCCCCTCTCTTTGAATCATTTTCATGGCGGCATGGAGTTTGGCACCACAATCACAGCGTTTTGACCCTAAAACTTCCCCCAAAAGACATTCAGAATGGACACGGGTCAGGACTGGTTCATTGATATCCCACTCGCCTTTAATGAGCGCCATGTGATGAGCGTTATCAATTTCGCTTTCGTAAACAATGAGCTTAAAATCCCCTCCATAATAAGTAGGCAATGTGGCCGTAACAACTCGTTTCACTAACTGTTCTTTTTGAATGCGATAGTTAATGACGTTCGCCACGGTGACGATTTTTAGATTATGTTCAGCAGCCAATCTTTCCAGATCAGGCATTCGAGCCATGGTTCCATCATCTCTCATGATTCCACAAATAACTCCGGCCGGTTTTAAACCTGCTAACCGGGCTAAATCCACTGAACCCTCCACCTGTCCGGTTCTCTTTAGAACCCCTCCCCGTCGGGTCTGTAATGGAAAAATGTGTCCGGGTCTGGTAAAATCTTGAGGTCGCGCATCATCCGCTATCGCCGCGAGAATGGTGGTTGCTCGATCATAGGCTGATATACCCGTGGTTACTCCCCGCCGGGCATCAATGGAGACTGTAAATGCAGGCGAAAACGGTGAGGTATTATCCTTGACCATCAGGGGGAGACCAAGTTGTTTAAGTTTTTCTTCACATAAGGAGAGGCAGACAAGCCCCCGACCATATTTAGCCATGAAATTAATGGCTTCTGGGGTAACTTTTTCAGCTCCCATGGTGAGATCACCTTCGTTTTCCCGGTCCTCATCACCACAGAGAATGACAATTTTGCCAAGTCGGATATCATTGAGAGCTTCTTCTACTGTACATAGTGGCATATAAAATCTTTCCTCCTAAATTCTCTTTTTTTCGTCCAGCTTACTGTATTTCCCAATATTTTTCCAGGAGATGACTCATTTTTCCCTTCACCTCTCGAGGAATATCAATCTTTTCAAATTTTTCCTTTTGCCCTAATGGCTTAGTAGCATCCAAACCCATCTTGGCAGTCAAGTAACCAGGTTTAGTGGATGGGTCCAAAGGGGTTCCCCCTACGTCAGGAATAACCACCAAATCAGTATCGGGTTGAAACCGGGTGGCCAAGGCCCACTCCACTTCCCGAGGATTGTACACATCAATGTCTTCATCCACCACAATTACCCGCTTGATGTAAACATTATCAATCAGGGTAGAGAGCATCATCTGGCGGGTTTCTCCCTTATCCCGATTATTAATGGATACAACCGCGTGTGCCCCCACGGTGTCGGGCATAAGATTGAGTTGCCTCACTCCGGGGAATCTTTTTCGAAGGTTCTTCAACGTCTCAGCCTCCCACGAAACTAAAAGGATAAAGGCCTCATTGCTCCACGGGTGGAGAACCTGAAAATAAGGCTCGCGGCGATGGGTGATAGTCTCTATTTCTATAACCGGGCTTTCATAGGGAACATAATATCCACTGGTCTCTCCAAAGGGACCGTCCTGTTCCCGGAGGTGAGGAAGAATCTTCCCTTCTAACACAATTTCTGCCTGAGCCGGCACTTCCAGTTCCACAGTCTCACCTCTCACCATCTCTACTGGTTCTTCATACAGACTTCCCACCAGATCAAATTTAGACCCCACCGGCATCCAGGCCACGGTAGAAAACAAAAATACCGGATCCACTCCTATGGCAATGGCGACCTCCAGAGGCTGATTCCGGGCTTCCATCTGCCGGTAATACTGAGGTATGGGGGGACTAAGAAGAAGGATGGTAAGGCGGTTCTTCCCCAAAACCTGCAGACGGTGAAGCCCCATCGTCTGCTGGCCGGAATTGGGATCTCTCACAATTACAACCCCAGTAGTTATATAGGGATTTGAATCCTTTTCACTATACGTCACCACCGGGAAAAATCCAGGAATATCAATCCGCTCTTTGATAACCACTTCCTTTACCGGCCCCTCCAAAACCACCTTTGGGGAAATAAGGTTCTCCTTCCTCCGCAGATACTCCTCGATGATGTCCTTTTCATCAACCCCCAAAGCCATGGCCAGCCGCTTTCTGGTACCCATCAGGTTCCCTACCACAGGCATGGTATAACCTTTTGGCTTTTCCATAATCACTGCTGGCCCCTCCTTTTCATCCAGCATTTTCAGCACTCCTGAGATTTCGAATCGTGGGTCAACCTCCTCACTGATCCGAATCAGTTCTCCTTTTCTTTCTAACTGGGAAATAAATGCTCTTAGGCTTTTCTCCATCATTCACCTCCCCTTCTCAAATGTGGTTATTAGAAACTCTACCCTACACCCTATCTCCCTGTTCATTATCTTACAATGAATCTGAAAACCCCTGATCATCCCCTCTCCACTTCCATCGTTAAAATATCACCTTCTTTAACCTCTAAGAGTGATTTTACCAACACCGGAGCCATAAATTCAATAACGTTAGGCTGATGAACGTTGACTTCATGAGGAGGGATAAAGAGACAACCCTTGATACTTCCGATTGAAGCCTTCAAGGTCCGACCCTCACAGAATTTGGGGTCAGGAGGAATCAACCTTATACCTTTTTCTTTTTGAATCAACTCCAATTTTTGCAGATCCGTTTCTAATACTTCTAAATTGACTGTTCCTGGATAAGGAACAAAGCCCAGTTTATTCAGACACTGTTCCTTCACCCATTCAAGCTGGGTGAAAAAAGCGGCCCGTTTGACTCCTGAGACCAGTCGTCCCCGAATTGTCAGAGTCTCTCCCACTATCTTCCTCCTCCCAAGGTTTTTTAAAATAGTACGATAGGTATTATTATATTATCACGGACACAGGGTTTGAGTCTATGGGTATTTGAAGCAAGAAGATTGAGAAAACTTAAAAAAATTCTATACGGAAAAGCTTGCGGATAACCAGTATCAAACGGAATGGAGTTCGGGAGGATAACTTCCAACAACTACATTTACGACGTTGTTGCAATGTTAATACATAAAATTCCTTTTACTATTAACAGCTTAATAAAATAGTTGCAATTTAGAAACATATAAAATCCTAACCCGGCCATTGGTTTATCTTTTTTCTAAAAATACTAAATAATAACAACAGTTTATCAAAACTGAATATTGGAACATTAATTGCATAATATAAACGAATTAACATTGCATTGATTCAAACAAAATGAAGGAGACCTTAAATATGATTTTAGACCCTGTTCTCACCACCATTTTTTACATTGATATCCTATTTATCACCATCTCTGCTACTCTTTTGATTGCTTTCTCGGGGAAAAGAAGTGAAAAAAGAGAGCGTGAAGTTTTCCTGGTTGAAGAAAAATCACGAAAGCTGGCCTAACTGAGAAACAGAGTGTAGCTAAGAGAAAAGCATCCGAAATCATTTTCAACAAACCCCTTATGATGTCGTTTTCATCAAAGGGGTTTTTCTTTTTTTTCCCCCTGAAACGTTAGTTTGCCTATTACACTCTTGACTTTATTGCCCTTAATTGATTATGTAATTGCTTCTGGTTTAGGCATACGCACCCCAATTAATAGTATAGAATATCTTTGAGAGGAAACAATGATAAAAGGAATCTTTTTTGATGTGCACGGGACCTTGCTTGACAAGGGAGGAAATAAAGGACTCGAACAAGGCCGGATTAATATAGTAGTCTTCCTGAATGCC
>JAZDOO010000170.1:0-11207 GCA_043798555.1 Pseudomonadota bacterium
AAAGGAGAACCAGTAGCGTATATAATCGGAAGGAAAGAGTTTTGGTCTCTCACGTTTAAGGTAAATTATGCAGTAATGATTCCCCGACCGCAAACCGAAACTCTCGTAGAGGCCGCTTTGCAGCTTTTTCCATCAGATTCATCTCCATCAATTTTAGAGATTGGAACCGGAAGTGGGGCGATTGCAATCGCTTTAGCCACTGAATTGCCGAGAGCTTCCATCAGCGCCACCGACATTTCTCCCGAGGCGCTCTCCATCGCCCGGGAAAACGCTTCTGCTCATGGAATAACCTCAATTAAATTCATGGAAGGAAACCTGTATGAATCACTAAAAATGGAGGGAAAAATTTTCGATCTGATCATTTCCAACCCTCCTTACATCCTAACCGATGAAATCCCTCGCTTGCCTGCTGGAATCCGTGACTATGAACCCCACCTGGCTATTGACGGAGGATTGGATGGGCTGGAGTACTATCGAAAAATTATCCAGGAAGCTCACCACTACCTAAAACTGGGAGGATACCTGCTTTTAGAGGTTGGGGATAAACAGAGCCCGGACGTCTGTAAAATCATTTCCAAGACAGGGTATTTTTCTCCGTCTGAGACCGTTAAAGACTTATTAGGAATCGAGCGGGTAGTAAAGGCATATGGATTATAATGACAAATAATTCTTTTCCCTTGTTCCCTATCCGGTTAAGTTAAGCCTAATTTTTGGCTGTAGTTTACAGGGAAATCAGTGACAAAGATGGTTTTATTATAACTGCATATTTTACAAGCAAAATAAGACTCGAAAGTGAGGTAACAATACGGCAACGGCAGGAATAGACAAAACATTAAAAGAAGTCTATGGGTTTGTTTCTCACGTTATAAAACTACCAGAGACCAAGATGTGGGTGGATTATGATAAAGAAGCAGATGTGCTCTATATAAGCTGTAAAAGACCTCAGAGGGCAACAGATTCAGAGATGCTGGATAACGGTGTTAGAAGCATCCAAGAGACATTAAAAAAATATCCAGCTATTTTGTATCTAAACGTGCCTTATGGGGTAACTGGCGCCGAGAGGCCATATTATTCTACGAATATTCTTCCAAGTACCCCATGATATAAGCCTCCACCTTTTCGCGGGAACGAAAAATCCCAAAGTGCCATTCACAGAGAATATCTGCCTTGAGGGCAAGAATTTTCTTCATTGAGTTTTTCCATTCACCTATGTCCGATCCAAAACTTTTCGAAAACGGCCCATGAATATCCTGACCAAAGAGGATTCGCTTTCCTCCCCGGTCAAGGTACGGGGAAATAGAACCAGGGGTATGTCCTGGGGTACGTAGACAATGGATTTCTTGGTTTCCGCACCTAAGGATTTCATGATCGCCAGTCAGGCGTTTGTCCACGGGGGTTGGGGGGAATTCTGTGCCGTACATGATAGCAGCAGTTCGTGCTGGGTCCCCGGTTTCAATGGCATCAGCGTCCAAATCATGTGCCACCAGCATACAGTTAAAGTGCCTTTTAAAATAGGGAGCTGATCCGATATGGTCGATATGACAATGGGTCAGAATAAGGGTTGATATGTTCCGGGGATCGAATCCCAGGTCATTGATGTTCTTCACCAACAGTTCCGACGTATTGCCGGCACCGGAATCAACCATCACCAGTTCTTCACCACAATCAATAATGAATACGGCAGCATCTTCACCACGGGAAATATTTGGTCCTCCGATAAGATAGACACCGTCAGCAATTGTTCTTTCGTCATTCATGATACATTACCTTTGGAAAGAGATATGTTTTTAGACTCCAAAACCCTTACATTCTTGCCCGCTTGTCCTCTAAAGTAATCATTATAAGACATTTCAAGGAGCGTTGCAATCTGATCCGCACCAACCACTCATTGGGATCAAGGTTAAAGTTGTAACAAAAAGATTTAGGCAGAAAGTTGGATTGACGTTCCCGCATGCCAAATTCCAGCTATGGGTATTATGTTTGCAATTTCTATCCCTTGAATATAGTATTTGGAAGGTTAGTTAATCCCCCATCGGTTTCTACCCTTTTTATGACTAAGGCAGGTGCCCTTTCCGCTAATTTTTGCCATTTTCCGCAGTTAGTGCTATAAACTATTCAACAGTTCTTGGGACAAAGTAAAAATGGAAGCTTCTGTTTAAGATACGTTTTATATGGATATACTTATGAAGAACGCCCCTAATGGTTTCTTTCGATAAATAAGGAGGAAGAAACCCTTGCGTCAGGTAGTCATAGAAAACCCCATCATTAATTCTCCTTACGAAGAACCGAAAAGGCACTTTCGCTTTACCGACGAGGGCATCACTAACGAGATTATCGAAAGACGTCGGATAAGCTCCTATTTTATCCCTATTGCCAAGCCAAAGAAAAAGGGTAAACAACCGCAGCTTTCCTTTGATACGGAATGGACACAGGATCGTATCGAAGAGAACAAGTTCATCAATCAGATCCGTGATCGTGTGGCCCTTTGGCGGACTGGCGGGCGTGGAGGATTGACAAAGATTACCACCCGTCTGCTCGAATACTGGCAGCGGCCCGACCGGGAACGACGCCTTTTCTTTTGCCAGATTGAAGCGGTGGAAACGATTATTTACCTCACTGAGGTGGCGAAAAAATGCGGGGATTCCTGGATTGAAAACGCTTTGCGAGTGGCCAATGAAGAGGCCAATCCATCCCTTTTCCGGCTTGCCGGTAAAATGGCCACCGGCAGCGGCAAGACCGTGGTCATGGCCATGCTCATTACCTGGCATGTCCTGAATAAGCTGGCTAACCCCAAGGATATTCGCTTTTCTGATACCTTCCTCATCGTTACCCCTGGGATCACCATCCGAGACCGCTTACGAGTCCTTTTGCCGAATGATCCTCACAATTATTATCGCACGTGGGATCTTCTTCCATCAGAATTGGTGAATGAGTTGGGCAAGGCCAAGATTGTGATAACCAACTTCCATGGCTTTAGACTTCGAGAAAGAGACAGTGCCGGCAAGCTCACCAAAACCATCCTGGTGGAGGGCAAGGAAAGCCCCTTTACCGAAACACCCGACCAGATGGTTCGACGAGCATGCCGGGAACTGGGGAATAAGAAGAATGTCGTCGTCATCAATGACGAGGCCCATCATTGCTACCGCCAGCGGATGGTGGATGATGACCTTGAACTGAAGGGCGATGAACGAAAGGAAGCCCAAAAACGGGAAGAAAAAGCTCGGGTATGGACTTCCGGGTTAGAAGCAGTGAATGCCAAGCTGGGCATAAAAGTGCTTTATGACCTTTCTGCTACGCCCTTTTTCCTCCGCGGATCGGGCTATCCGGAAGGAACACTTTTCCCCTGGGTGGTTTCCGATTTTTCTCTCATTGACGCCATCGAGTGCGGGATTGTCAAGGTTCCCCGCGTACCGGTGGCTGACGATTCCATGACCGGCGATCAGCCTACCTACCGCGACCTCTGGCTCCGTATTCGGGATCACCTACCCCGAAAGGGCCGCAAAACTGATGCCGTAAGTGGAGAGCCCAAACTTCCTGCAGAACTCCAGGCCGCGCTGCACAGCCTCTACAGCAATTATGAAAAGTACTACCGCCTCTGGGAACAAAATCCCGAAGCATTAGCCAAAGGAATTACTCCGCCAGTGTTTATCGTGGTATGCAACAACACTAATGTCTCGAAGCTGGTTTTTGACTACGTTGCCGGCTGGGAGAAGACTCTTCCGGATAGGTCAACCATCGTTGTCCCTGGCCAGCTCCCCGTCTTCAGCAATGAGAAAAACAGTGGATGGAGCGCCAGACCCAATACCATCCTCATAGATAGCGAACAACTGGAAAGCGGCGAGGCCATGAGCCAGGAATTTAAGAAGATTGCCTCCCGCGAGATCGAAGAATTTAAATCGGAATACCGGACTCGCTTTCCCGGTCGGGATGCGGAAAAACTCACCGATGAAGACCTCCTCCGGGAAGTGATGAATACTATTGGCAAGCAGGGGAAGCTGGGAGAAAACGTTAAATGTGTGGTCTCGGTCTCCATGCTCACCGAAGGCTGGGACGCCAACACGGTCGCTCACATCCTGGGTGTACGGGCCTTTGGCACGCAGCTTTTATGTGAACAGGTGGTGGGCCGGGGGCTTCGCCGCAGGAGTTATGTGAGCGAACCGCAACGCTACCAGCTTAACGGGCAGGAGGTGGTATTTGAGGGTTTCGCGCCGGAATATGCCGAAGTGTACGGCGTGCCCTTTTCTTTTATTCCCTGCTCCGGTTCCAATCCCACTCCCGAGCCTGGACCGGAAGTTACCCATGTGCGCGCTCTGGAAGAACGTATTGCCTGCGAAATCACCTTTCCGCACCTCATGGGTTACCGGTATAACCTTCCGGCTGAGCGACTGACCGCTACTTTTACTGAAGATTCTCGCCTGATTCTTTCCACCAGAGATATCCCCACGAAAACCGAAAATGCGCCCATTGTAGGCGAGTCAAGCATCCATACCCTTGATGACCTTAAACAAAAGCGGGTGCAGGAGGTAGCCTTCCTGCTGGCCAAATTGACCCTCGAAAAATATTTTCGGGATGACGACGAGAATCTCAAGCCCTGGCTTTTCCCGCAACTCCTTCAGGTTGCCAAAACATGGCTTGCGGAATGTGTTATCTACAAGGATAATACCTTCCCGCAGTTACTCCTTTTCCTTGAATTTGCCCATGACGCTGTTGACCGAATCTACAAGGCCATCATTGCCTCAGAGACCGGCGCCAGATCATTAAAACCGATCCTGTACCCTTACGACCCCATCGGCTCCACCCGGTACGTGGCTTTCGACACGCAACGGCCAGTCTATGCGACCAATCCGGGAAAATGCCATGTCTCTCATGTAGTGGCTGATACCGACTCCTGGGAGCAGAAACTGGCGCAAGCCTTAGAGGACATGGAAGAGGTGATCTGCTATGTAAAAAATCACAACCTGGGGTTTACCATTCCTTATACCTTCAATGGAGAAGAGAAAAACTATATTCCCGACTTTATCGTCCGGCTCGATGATGGCCAGGGAAAAGAAAACACCTTAAACCTTATCCTGGAGGTAACCGGGGAAAGCCGAAAGGATAAAGCCGCAAAGGTTGCAACCGCCCGAACCCTTTGGGTTCCGGCGATGAACAACCACGGAGGCTTTGGCCGTTGGGCGTTTCTGGAGATCAATGACCCTTGGGACGCAAAGAATATCATTCGTTCTAATTTAGGAGGACATCCTTATGAACCGTGAGCAATTATCAGCAGAAATCAAAAACGTAATTCGTGCGGAATATCCTTCAGCGGAAATTATCCTCTTTGGTTCCCGATCCCGCGGGGAGGAAAAGGCTTATTCTGACTGGGATATCCTCATCATTATTGATGATCCTGTGCGGGAAAAGGAAAAGATAGAAATACAAAATAAAATCTTTGAAATAGAATTGCAATCCGGCGAAATCATCAATTCCATTATCCACACAAGGAAGGAGTGGAATAACCCTTTATTGCAAGCCACACCATTTTACCGTAACGTCATGAGCGAGGGCGTACCTGTATGACCTACCCCAAAAATGATCTGATAGAATACCGGCTAAACCGGGCAAAAGAAGTCCTGAAAGAAGCAGAAGTCATGGCAGAGATGAACCATTGGGAAACCTGCATCAACCGCCTTTATTATGCCTGTTTTTATGCTGTCAGCGCGGTGCTTTTAAAGCATGGTCTTGCATCATCAAAGCATACCGGGGTGAGGGGCTTGTTCAATACTCATTTTATTGTAACCGGTATTATTCCGAAAGATTACGGAAGATTGTATAACCTCCTTTTCAAATACAGGCAGCAAAGCGATTATGAGGATTTTTTCACGATTGATGAAGCTATTGTTAAACAGTGGATTGAAGAGGCGAAGGCATTCGTTGATCTAATCAGCGAAAGCATTTCGCAGTAACTCCAAACGAATTTATAAGGAGGAAGCAATAGAACAATGGCTGCCAAAAAGATTAGTTACCCCATACCCGTGGAAACTGTGAAGCACAAAGACAAGCGGGCCAACATTCCCACTGAGGAACTTCGGGACTTCGTGGCCGAATATGAAACCCGGCCTGCTAAGATGCTCTATCCGCGCGATCCGTCCCTTGATCCGCAATTGGTCTGGAAGGGAAAAGACGAGCAGGATCGCGAAGACCTTTCAGTGCCCGTGGTACCTATTTACATTCAGGAGAAGATTCAGCCCAAGGCTATTATCGAAGACCTCCGTCAGGTGACCCAGAAGGGGAAGCCAGCGCAGCTTAATCTCTTTGCCGATTTCAACGGCCTTGAGTTCGAAAAGCTCATTGACTTCTACAAATACGAGCAGGACTGGACCAACCGAATGATCCTCGGTGACTCCCTCCTGGTAATGACTTCCTTGGCGGAAAAGGAAGGGTTAAAGGGCAAGGTACAGATGATCTACCTTGACCCGCCCTATGGCATCAAATTTGGCTCCAACTGGCAGGTGAGCACCCGCAAGCGGGAAGTGCAGGACGGCAAGGCTGAATACCTCACCCGCCAGCCCGAACAGATTCGCGCCTTCCGGGATACCTGGAAGCTCGGCATTCACTCCTATCTTGCGTACCTCCGCGACCGCTTGGTAGCAGCCCGCGATCTCCTCACTGAAACCGGCAGCATCTTCGTGCAGATCGGGGATGAGAATGTGCACCTCGTCCGCTGCCTGCTGGATGAGGTGTTTGGGAGTGAGAACTTTATCAGTATAATTACCTTCCGAAAGACTACTGGTGTTCAAAGTAACTATATTGCCTCAGTTTCAGACTATTTGCTTTGGTATGCCAAATCGAAGGAAACAGGTAAATTCAGAAATTTATTTCGATCAAAAGAGGGAGATGAAAATTATCGTTTCATAATGCTGGATGACGGCAGTTACAGAACCATGAATGCTGATGAATTATCTGATCCAACGCGTATTCCCGTGGGAGCGAAAATTTTCCGATTCGATCATCCAGATTCTCCAGGATTATCTGCTAGTGATCAACGTCTGGAATTTCAGGGGAGTATATATCTTCCACCAGCAAACAGGCATTGGAGCTCAAATATTGATGGGATGAGAAGACTTGCCAAAAGCAACCGGCTTGTTGTTACGGGCAATACCCTGAGTAATATTAGGTATCTTAACGATTTCAATGTATTTCCGTTTAATAGTTTTTGGGATGATACGACTGTCGGCGGAAGTTCAGATCGATGGTATGTGGTTCAAACAGCAACTAAGGTCATCCAACGCTGTCTCCTCATGACCACTGACCCCGGTGACCTGGTGCTCGATCCCACCTGCGGAAGCGGAACCACGGCCTACGTGGCGGAGCAGTGGGGAAGGCGCTGGATTACCATTGATACGAGCCGGGTGGCTTTGGCTCTGGCCCGCACGCGCCTCATGGCGGCCAGGTACCCTTATTACCTCCTCGCCGACTCCCCGGAGGGCCAGCGCAAAGAGATAGAAATCACCGGTACTGTGGGGGCGGGTTTCAAACCCGCCCCCACAGCCAACGATATTAAAAAGGGCTTTGTCTATAAGCGGGTTCCCCATGTGACCCTTAAGTCCATTGCCAATAACCCGGAGATTGACGCCATCCACGTCAAATGGCAGGAAAAGCTTGAACCTATCCGCGAACAGTTGAATAAGCTTCTGAACCAGTCCTTTGAAGAATGGCAGCTTCCCCGCGAAGCAGATAAAAAGTGGCCTCCCGAAGCTCCTAAGCTGCTTGAGCAGTGGTGGGGATACCGCTGCAAACGGCAGGAGGAAATTGATGCCGCCATCCTGCGGCATTCTGATCCGGAAATTCTCTACGACCAGCCTTACGAAGACAATAAGCGGATACGCGTGGCTGGTCCTTTCACGGTGGAAAGCCTCTCTCCCCACCGTGTTCTTGAGGCAACCGAAGACCTCCCTGCCTCTGAAATCCAAGGACAGACGCAATCATCCGCAGGCGAGTTCGTCTCGATGATTTTAGAAAACCTGAAAAAGGCAGGAGTGCAGAACACGTTCAAGAATGAGCGCCTCACGTTCGACCGCCTTGAACCGTATGCTGGCGTCTGGCTGCAGGCAACCGGGGGTTATACGGAGAAAGATGGGAAAAGTCGGCGGGTGGCGGTTTGTATAGGCCCGGAGCATGGCACGGTGGGGCCGGAGCTTATCAAGGAGGCAGCCAAGGAAGCGGTGCAGGGAATCGGTTTTGGCCTTCTCATTGTCTGCGGATTTGCCTTTGATCCCCATGTCTCAGAAGAGGTGAAACGCTATGGCAAGCTCACGGTGCTTCCCGCTCGTATGAACCCTGACCTCACCATGGGGGATGAGCTTTTGAAAAAGACTGGCGCAGGGAACCTCTTTATGGTTTTTGGCGAGCCAGACGTGGAGATTAAGAAACAAAAGGACGGCAAGCTGACAGTAGAAATCCGGGGCGTTGATGTGTACGACCCCACCACCGGTCAGATAAGAAGCAATAGCACTGATGACATCGCCTGCTGGTTTATAGATACGGACTATAACAGTGAAAGTTTCTTTGTCCGCCACGCCTATTTTACCAGCGCTGATGAGCCTTACGAGAAACTCAAGCGAGCCCTTCGGGCTGAGATCAATGAAGAAGCCTGGTCCTCTCTCTATTCCACCACCAGCCGTCCCTTCGACCCGCCAACCACCGGCAAAATCGCCATCAAAGTCATCAACCATTATGGGGACGAGGTGTTGAAGGTGTTTGAGGTATGATGTGCATAATAATTCAAAAAATGATATGGCTTTTATGAAGAATTTTTCGTGGAACCGGCGAATAATGAGGAGGTTCAACCATGATAACAAAACTAAGGATTAAAGGTTTCAAGGGCTTTGATCAGCTTGAATTACCAAGGCTATCGAGGGTCACGCTTTTGGGCGGGCGGAATAACGTTGGCAAGACGTCAATCCTGGAAGCCGTATTTATGTTCTTTGATCGTTTGAATCCGCAGATGATTCTTCGCCAGTATGCCTGGCGGGGCGTCGGGGTTTTACCACTGGAGGCGGAGACTATGTGGGCTCCGATTTTCCATAACTACGACATGAGCACATCGGTGGTCATCTGCGCAACTATTGGTAACGGTGAAGAAAAGATGACCATTACTTTCAACCCGAATTATGTCGTGCCCACTGTGCAGGCAACGGCCTCAAAAAAGGGAGGCAAATCATTGCAGATCAGAACCGATCAGCCTTCTGTTCCTTCTTATGCTCTCGATATCCGATACGACCGGAAAAATAAGAAAAGTCAGACGTCCCATCTATTAATGGGGCCTGAAGGGGTTGGCTTGCAGGTTGACTACATGGAAATAGAGAATCGACAAGCTGTCTTTTTAGGTTCACGGATGCACGTTATTCCCTCTGAAGACGCTGGGCGGTTTGGGAAATTGGATATTATTGGAAAACAAAGTGAGGTACTGGAGTTCTTAAAGATCATTGAGCCTCAATTAAAAGGGCTTTCTTCGGTTACTATCGGTGATACTTCACTGATTCATGGCGATATAGGATTGGATAGAAAAATTCCGATAGCCTATACGGGCGAGGGTATGTCTCGTTTGCTTTCTATAATTCTTGCCATTGCGACAACGAAGGGTGGTCTGGTAGTCATCGACGAATGTGAAAACGGGATTCATTATTCCGTGATGTCTAAGGTGTGGGAAAGCATTGGGAAAGCCGCCCGTGAATTTGACTGTCAGATCATCGGAACCACCCACAGCTATGAATGCCTCCAGGCTGCTTTTCAAGGCTTTTCAAGCGAAGACATGAAACAAGACTTCAGCTTCATTCGAATTGATAAAGAGGGCGGTCAGACTGTCGCAAAAACCTTTGATTATGATATGCTCAGAACCGCTATAAAAGCTAACCTGGAGGTTCGCTGACTATGCCGACAGAAATCAAGGAAAGAAAAATTATTCTCGCTGAAGGAGCGGACGCTTATTATTTTAGTATCTGGGCTTATCAGGCGTTTGGCGTTCGAGGGGTTCAAGTCTTGAACTTTGGTGGAATAGACGACCTTCTCCCTTATCTATCCACACTTAAAGAGCTTTCAGGCTTTAAACAAGTTGAGTCAATGGTGATTGCTCGTGACGCTGAGCAAGACGCCGATGCTGCGGTCAAAAGCATTAAAACCTCGCTTAAAAAAGCTGGTTTACCAGTGCCTGACAAGGCTTTCGTATTTTCCAACACAGTTCCTCGTGTCGCTTATATGATCTTTCCCGGCTTTCTCAAGAAAGGGGCTCTTGCTGACGGAAGTCTGGAGCACCTTTGCTTAGAAACAATCAACGATGATGCTATCATGAATTGCGTTGATCAGTTCATTGACTGTTTAAAATTTCAAAACAAGAAGCCTAAATATCCCCAGAAAACAAAACTTCATACCTATCTCGCTGGAAAAGATGCTTTTGTTGGCCTGAAAATTGGAGAAGCAGCCAAAGCAGGAGCCTGGGATTGGAACCATAGCAAGATGAAACCATTCAAAAAAATTATTATGAAGATGTAACTCTAAGTTCAGATGCTCCCCAAAACCTACTTCTCCTTCCTGACCATTTTGATCAATTTATCCAATTCCTCGGAGGTTGGCTTATCACTTCTGAGGGTGCGGAAAAACATCGGGAGAGATTTTAATACCTTTGCATCCAGAAATTTGACAAAATTATAGGTTTAGCGTTTAAAATACTTAATTAAATATTTTTGCAAAAGCCACTTTATGTCTGTTGCTAATTGACATAAAGTAAGACTATGTGTGTCTGTTTTGAAAATAATATTCTTAACGGTTGGCAAGAAGGAGGTTAATCAATGCGCAGTGATCAGATGAAATCTGGTGTAGAAAAAGCTCCCCACCGATCTTTGTTCAAAGCTATGGGTTACACTGACGCCGAAATTAAACGGCCCCTTATTGGAATTGTCAATTCTGCCAATGAGATCATTCCCGGACACATTCACCTTAATACCATTGTCCAGGCAGTTAAAGCCGGAGTCCGTATGGCAGGGGGAACCCCTATAGAATTTTCCACCATTGGGGTTTGCGATGGGATTGCTATGAACCATGAGGGGATGAAGTATTCTCTCCCCAGCCGGGAACTCATAGCAGATTCAGTGGAAATCATGGCCCGCGCTCATCCTTTCGATGGACTGGTCTTAGTTCCTAATTGTGACAAAATTGTCCCGGGAATGCTC
>JAZDOO010000215.1:0-2232 GCA_043798555.1 Pseudomonadota bacterium
GTGAACTTTCCATGCTCTGGAAGGTTAGCTGGGAAGAAGTAAAAAGAAATCTGGAAGAAGAAGTCAAACAAATTGCCAAAAAACTCGGAGTGTGAGATAAGAGGCGAGAGACGGGAGACGCTTTATGTTTCACTTTTCACGTTTCACGTCTCACGCTTTACCCTTTACGCTTCACGCTTCACGTCCAAAGAGGAGGTTCCGATGAAAACCCGAAAGATTTTAGACAGAGAGAACGGCTTTACCCTCATAGGCATTGCTCTCTTAGTCCTGGCAATAGGAATTATTGCCGTCATAGCCGGTGTTCTCGGCGTCAAATTGCAGTCCATTGCCAGGGAACGTGACACCGTAAAAAGGATGACCGTCATAAGGAATGCTTTAAAGGATTATTACCGCGGGCACCAGGACTTGCCGGCACCAGTAGGGACGGGGGCAGATGAAGTTCCAGTTCAAGACCTGAATTTGGAACAAAAGTACCGCGTAGATACCTGGGGACAATACTTCTTCTACCGCCGGGATACACACCCAAGTTATCCGACCAGAACAGATATTGTTGGCTTAAATGTGAATGGAAATAATGTTGCGAGTATCGTCATTAGCTTTGGGCCTGATCAAACCCAAGATACCCTTCCTCAAAATGGCAATGAATTTACCACCACTGATGATGACATTGTGACGCTGATCAATGTCCAGTCAGAGGCGATAGAAATTGCCAATAATGAATTGCATGAGCTTGCCAAAAAAGCCTGCGCTTATGGATGCGCCCTTGGTTGGCCCCCCCCTCCCCCTCCAGAGCCAGAGGTTCTAAAAATTAATAACTATTTTTTGCTGAACAATAGATATCTCAGAGACCCCTGGCTATCAGATTACCAATGGCATTCGGTAAATCCTCCAGGAATATACTCCCTTGGGCCTGATCGAACTGATGCAGTACCACCTGATTCATCAGATAATATTTATGCAAAGGTCGGGGGCTTGCCCTGCTGCACTGGCTCTTTTTTTGGCTGGCCTCTCAACGAAAATGTCCCTCAAGCTATTGACGTGAGCTCAACAAACTCGCCCAATGATACCTTAGTATTTGGCAATAATACCAACAACACCCAAGGTACCATCCTGTCTCCTTACGCTCAAACCCTCATCGGAAAGACTATGAGGGTTTTCTTTGAATTTCAATTTTCAAACCAAGATACTTCGGGAGATAGCAAGGACTGGGCCGATGGGTTTACGTTTGCGGTTTTACAGGGAAATAGCCCCACGAATATTCACGGAACATGGACTCCATCCGGCAGTGGGCAGTTCGGAGAGTTTCTTGGTTATAATCGCCTTGGTTATGGTGCTGACGGTACCGGTTCTACCCTGACTTATAAAAGCTTTGCCGTGGAATTTGATACCTATCCCAATAACCCAGCCAACGCGCCCTATGATCAAAATGACCCTCCATTAAACCATAACCATGTGGCTGTTGATAAAAATGGAAGCACCTTTCATGACGGTACAAACAATCCACTCTGCAATGGAAGTAACCAAGGATGCGTTTTTAATGCTTTCTTTGGACATTCATTTCCTGTAACCTGGCTTGAAGATGGAATTGTCCATAAAGCACGAATCGAAGTGCATACTTCCCAATGTGTTAGTGGTGATACCGATTGCGAAATCTGTTTAGGCACTTCCGGATATGCTTACATAAAAGTATGGATTGATTGTACTGGAGCCAATTGCAATGATTTAAGCGGTGATTATAATGGAGACCTCCCTACCGTTACCCATTGTTTCCCATTAGATCCTGCCTTCAGTACTGTAAAGTATGGCTTTACCGAGGGTACCGGAGGGAAAAACCAGACGGTTACCATAACTAATTTTGCCATAGGGTTTTACTAAGCAAAAGAGACATAGGCAAGGAGAAATAGTACGCACGTAGACCACTTATAAGCAGAAATTCTTTTTATTTATTTTATTATTTAAAGACGAAGAGGGGCACTATTTTCAGGGGTACCGTGATGAAGTCCGCATTGACAAAGTGGCCTTGACTCAAGCGCAAATCCAGGCGATTTACGGAGGGCCTTAGAAAGAGGTGGACAGGGTGGATTAAAGACCCAGTCCTAATCCACCAATTAATGGCGGATTCGCTTTGCTTAATCCGCCCTACGGTTCTTTTTTCTTGACAACGTGATAGTATATGTATGTATACTATATCCATATCATAAATATGTATTATGAGGATGGGTATGAGAAAAA
>JAZDOO010000225.1:0-2831 GCA_043798555.1 Pseudomonadota bacterium
ATCGTTAAGAACGTTGGGAGTGTCTATTCGGTTGATTTGGTTTCTCTAGTTGATTTCGTGGGGAGGTATTTGATCAGGCAGTGTGGGAAGGGGGAGGTTGTTTCCTTGTTGCGTGAAAGCGTCCCACGGCCTCTCCCCGGCGGATCTCAAAACTCACATCTTTGAGCGCCCACACTTCTTCCAACGTGTCGCCCTGGATGATGGGCTTACCCATTGCCAGGTCTTTGGTTTTGTTCCAGAGGTTTCGGGCGTTCTGCATCAGGACGTCCCGAAGGGCCATGTAACTGCCGCGTTCGGCTTGGTGGCCGATGATGTATTTTTTGCCGAGGTTTTCGGCTTTGATGATTATATCAGACATGTTGAACCGCTAAGGCGCCCCAGTACGATCTTCTAGACCTACGGGGTAAACAAAGAGCGCGAAGGAGAATGATTTTTTTTCCGAATCGGAACGAACGATTCGCAAAAGATTCCGGCCCTGCGGACAGCTTATTCTTACAAGTTATTGACCACACGTCGAATTCCGTCTTTCATAAGGGGAACATTCCAGTTGAGCAAAAAACCGAGCTTATGATTGGTGATCTTAAGATATGTCAGGATCTGCGATTCATGTATCGGAGCTATTTTTTTTGAGGTGGGGTCGGACCTCAGCAACTAACTGAAATAATTCCAAAACAACTCAAAACCGGCCTGTTTTTGACCCTTAAACACTCCTTTTGGGGGTCAAAATGGGGCTTTTAAGAAAAAGCTTCCGAAAGAGATATCTAAAGATCCCGCCACGGAAAAGAATTTTCTAACGTTGGGACTTTTGTTACTTTATTGCCAGAAACCATCAATTGAAGGTCCTTGGCTTAAATCCTTCCCGGTTCAATAGTGTCGCTCCACCTTCATCGGTCTGGGTGAGCACATAAAGGCCCGCCTTCTCTGCATACCTCCCAACCTCATCCTTCACCACCAAGGCGCCCATACCTCCAATCACCTGATACTTGGCATACTCCGGGAATATCTCCTTGAACCGGGGCAGTTTCTCTTCGAGGAACTTGTCCACCATCCGCTTCTCCAGTTTGTTCTTCACTTCCACAACCAGAACCCGCCCTCCATCCACCGCTACCAGATCGTATTCCCCAACGCCCTTCCGCTTCACCCTCCTTCTCACCTTCTTCAGGTCAAGCTTCGCCTTGCGGAATACCCCCTTTAGGTTCCGATAGAATAAATCCTCTGCCACCTCCCCCTGCACAAGCCCAAGTTCCCCAAGCTGACTGCCAATATCATCCAGCTTCCTGATGGTCTTGCTGAGCTGCTCATCCGTCCTATTAAGTTGCTTGTCGGTCTTCGCCTGGGACTCCCTCAACTCTCGGATCTGCTCATCGGTTCTATTGAGCTGCTCATCGGTCTTCTGCTGGGATTCCTTCAGCTGAGCGATCCCTGCAAACATCTCCTCGGCCAGTTTTTCAAGACGGTCCAACCGGGTTTCCTCTTTTTTCGTTACCATATAAATATTTAACCTCAGTACCATCTATCAGAGCTACCCCAGTACCATCTACCGGAGCTACGGGGCAGGCGGGGCACCGCTCCGCGGCATCTTGGACAGGCGGGATAAATCTGTTTGGGTTGTCAAGGTTGATTGAGTCGAAGTGTCGAATGGAGAAGACAGCTCCGCCCCTTCGGGCACAATGGGATAGCTGATGTAACCCTATTCTATTATTAGGTTTTCTGTGAAAAATAGACACCTCTTGGTGGCCTTCAGGATACCCCGTTCAGCACCCTCAGTACCTCTTCTGATGTGGAGATACCCTCCAATGCTTCTTCGCCAACCTCCCGGGTCAATTCGTTGATCTGTCGTTTTATCTCATCGTATTCCTTTATTTTCCTTTTTAAAAAGTTGATGGTAATCATTGCCTTTTCCTCCACGCCCTTGGGTGTCAGCAGGTAGAGGTAGGATAATCTCTGATCGGAATTTTTGAATCGATTTATCTTTATGAGCCCTTTTTCGGCTAATCCGGAGATGATGTAATTGAGTTTACCCAGGCTGATTCCCATTCTATGGGCCATTTCACGCTGGGTGAGGTTGCCCTCCTAGCTGAGGATCTTGAGAAGATGGTAGTGGATTTCCTGTTCGAAGTGGTTGTTGTTCATGGGGTGAACTCATATTATTTTCAGTTAATTGTGTCAAGATAAAATTTCTGGCGAAATTTTATATGACGCCCAGCACTTTCTCGAAAGTAGGTGGGAAGAGGGACGTTGTTTCATTGTTGCGTTTCTCTGTACTGGAGCAATCAACGTTTGTTTGCGTAAACCGTGTGAGAAAGGGTTGAAGCGAGAAAGGCGAGAAAAGCCTATATCTGGTCTATCTGGCCCCGGTTAAATGCGCCTACGGCTCACCGCAATGCGGTCCCGGTGAAATGGCTTCCAGATTTCACAGGATAAATATTTAACGGGGTAAATCTATCTGGTCTGTTTGAACTACTCTTTATGGGGGGTCGGACCTCAGCAAGTCACTGACATAATTGGAAAATAACCTAAAATCGGCCTGTTTTTGACCCTTAAACACCCCTTTTGGGGGTCAAAATGGGGCTTTTAAGAAAAAGCTTCCGAAAGAGATATCTAAAGATCCCGCCACGGAAAAGAATTTTCTAACGTTGGTACTTTTGGTACTTTATTGCCAGAAACCATCAATTGAAGGTCCTTGGCTTAAATCCTGCTCGGTACAATAGAGTCGCTCCACCCTCATCGGTCTGGGTGAGCACATAGAGGCCCGCCTTCTCTGCATACCTCCCCACCTCATCCTTCACCACCAAGGCGCCCATACCTCCACTCACCTGATACTTGGCATA